>NZ_JBHYMK010000042.1:0-70136 GCF_042743065.1 Streptomyces sp. NPDC058872 | reverse complement strand
CGGTACCGGTACCGACGGCGGGGCCGGTACCGGTACCGACCGCGGGGCCGAGCTCCTCAGCGGACCCGGGCGCGGGACTCCATCGCACCGCGGGCCGCCTGCTCGTCCTCGTACACCTCGCACATGTGCCGGCCGTCCGGCGTCGCCGTGTGCTCGACCTCCCAGAGACTGACCTCGCTGCCGTCGAGCAGCAGGAACTGGTGCTCGTAGAGGGTGAAGCCGGCGTCCCGGCCGCCCCCCAACGGGCACTGGCGGCCGAGGGCCTGGGTGATGTGGTGGGCGAAGGCCCGCCGGAGCCGGCGGGCCGTCCGCTCGCCCGGCCGGTCCGGGTTCTCCGCGCGGCGCAGCACGCGGCGCGCATGGTCGGCCGAGTCGTCCGGCACGTACGTCCGGGGCTCGGCGGGTATTGGACGGGCGAGCAGGGCACCGAACAGTTCGAAGTCGTCGTCCTCGTCGGCGCGGCCGTCGGAGTGCTCCGCGGTCCCGTGCGACGTCGCCCCCGTCGACAGGCGTGAGGCGGCGAGTCGCGCCTCCGTCTCCTCCGTGTACAACTCGTGCTGCTGGGAGCCGTCCCGGCCGGCGTTGTGGGTCAGCTCCCACAGGCTGAGCGCGCTGCCGTCGGCCAGGAGATACGCATGGCGGTGGGTCGTGCGGTGCAGCGACGCGCTGTGGTGCGAGGAGTGCAGCGCACTGGAGTGCGCGAGCGCCGTGCCGAGGCGCTCGACGGTCGAGTCGGGCAGGTCGAAGGAGTTGAGCGCCCGGCCAAGGAGCCGCTCAAGGTGCATCTCGGTCGTCTCGTACGGATCGTCAGGATCCTGCGGATCGTTCAAGAGGGTCTCCAGGCCGTCGCCGCATGTCACTTGGTGCTCGCTTAACGTAGTCCCTGGGTCTGACATCGTGTCCGGGGTTCGCGGAAAACGAAGGGCGTTCGCGGGAAGTTCCCGCCCCCTTTCCTCAACTCCCCTTCGCTTACCGGGAGTACGCGCCCGCATCCCCTCCGTACAGCTCGCGGTACGAGGGGAAGTCACCACCCGCACCGCGCAGGCCGGCCGGGGCCGCGAGCACCGCCCGGACGATCGCCCGGGTCACCAGATCGGCGCCGGCCGCCAGGATCTCGTTCAGGGCGAGCGGCCCCGACCCCTCCGGCAACTCACGCGCCCCCGTGGAGAGCGCGAAGACCGTGTCCCCGTCGTTCATCAGGTGCACCGGACGCACCGCGCGCGCGATGCCGTCGTGCGCCGTGCCCGCGACCTTCTGTGCCTGGGCCCGGGTGATCACCGCATCGGTCGCGACGACGGCGAGCGTGGTGTTCAACGACGGCGGGACGCTGGCCTCCCGTGCTTCCGCCAGTCGCCGCAGCGCCGCCTCGTGCACCGCAGGCGAGGGGAAGGCGGGCCGGCCCGCCTCGAAGTAGCTGCCGTAGGGAACGCCCGTCGTCGGGTCGACCGCCGCACCCACCGCGTTCACCACCACGAGCGCGCCGACCGTGATCCCCGACTCCAGGACGGTGCTCGCCGTCCCCACCCCGCCCCGCAACCCCCCGGCCACGGCCCCGGTGCCCGCACCGACCGCGCCCGTCCCCACCTTCGCAC
Organism: Streptomyces sp. NPDC058872; assembly: GCF_042743065.1. Classification (NCBI taxonomy): domain Bacteria; kingdom Bacillati; phylum Actinomycetota; class Actinomycetes; order Kitasatosporales; family Streptomycetaceae; genus Streptomyces; species Streptomyces sp. NPDC058872. The sequence continues at coordinate 68,544 of NZ_JBHYMK010000042.1, read as the reverse complement.
GGTCTCCGGAGGCGGCGGCCGCCGCGACCGCGGCCCGCCCCGTGGACGCGTCCGGCCGGGCCGTGAAGTCCCCGCCCCGCCCCAGGTCGAAGACACATGCGGCGGGCACCACCGGCACCACCTGGGAGGGTTCGGGGCCCACCCGCACGCCCCGGTTCCGCTCGGCCAGCCACGCCATCACCCCGGTGGCCGCGTCCAAGCCGTACGCGCTGCCGCCGGTCAGGACGACCGCGTCGATCCGCTGGACCACGTTCCTCGGGTCCAGGGCGTCCGTCTCCCGGGTGCCCGGCCCCCCGCCCCGCACGTCCACGGCGGCGACGACCCCGCCCTCCGGTGCCAGCACCACCGTGGTGCCGCTGAGCGCGCCGGGCCCGGCCGCGCCCGCGTGGCCCACGCGGAGCCCGTGCACATCGGTGATCGCGTCCTGGCCGTTCGTCCCCTCGGGAAGTGTCATGCCGCCCTGCCTACCACGTGCCCCGCGGGAAGGCCGGCAGTCCGGTGAGGAGCACGAGCGCCCCGTCGCCCACCGACCCGGCCGGTGCGGCCCGCGCCGACGGCGCCCCGGCTTCGGGGCGGGCGGTCGGGGGCGATTGCCGGGGCACCCCCGACGGCGCCCCGGTTCCGGGCGGGTCAGGCCGTCCCGGTGCGCCGGGCCCGGCCGCGGGCGGTCAGGACGGTGCCGACGCCGACCGTGGCCGCCGCGACGAGACCGGCCGCGAGAACCGCCCAACGACCCGCGAAGGAGCACATCAGGATCGCGAACGACGAGACCGGAAGCACCAACTGCTGGGCGATGCCGACCTTGAAGTGGCGGGCGTGCAGCAGCCACACCGACAGCAGGAAAACGGCCGACGGGATCGTCACGGCGGCCGAGGCGGCGAGCGTGGACAGAGGGACCTCGCCCACGGCCTGCTCGACCGCGACCTCCAGGCCCGCGCCGATCGCCGCGGCCGACGAGAAGATCAGGTAGTGGCCGTAGCCCCAGACGAAGCCCTGGCGGCTGGAGGTCAGCCGGTCGTGGGCGGGCACCACGAAGTAGATCCACCACGCGGAGAAGACGAGCAGCAGACCGCCGGCGGCGATCGGGAGCAACTCGTCCAGGGCGTCGTTCTCGACCACGCCCGTCTTCACGGCCACGGTCGCGGCGGCGATCGTCTCGCCGAGCACGATGATGGTGAACAGGCCGTACCGCTCGGCGATGTGGTGCGGGTGCCAGGTACTGGGCGCGGCCTTCTCCGCGTACACCGGCACGCCCATCTCGGCGAGGGCCATCACCAGGAAGACCCAGGGGAGGGCCGGCTCCGGCACCAACAGCAGCGCGAACCAGCCGATCTGACAGGCGAGCACCCCGCCCGCGTACCGGTGGCACATGGTCCGTTCCGCCGGGGAGGAGGCGTGGCGGGCGGCACGCAGCCACTGCGTGGCCAGGGCGACCCGCATCACGACGTAGCCGAGGTAGACGACGAGGAAGTCGTGCTCCGCGAAGGCGCGCGAGACGCCGGCGGCGAGCACGAGGACACCGGCGATCTGCACCAGGGTGACGATCCGGTAGAGCACGTCGTCGTTGTCGTAGGCCGAGGCGAACCAGGAGAAGTTCATCCACGCCCACCAGATCGCGAAGAAGACCATCGCGTAGTTGACGATGCCCTCGCCGGCGTGCCCCTCGGCGATCGCGTGCACCAGTTCGGCGCCGGCCTGGGCGACGGCGACGACGAAGCACAGGTCGAAGAAGAGCTCCAGGGGCGTGGCGGCCCGGTGCGACTCCTCGCGGGAGCGCGCGGTGAGGGGGAGGAACGGTTGTGTCATGCACCCCAGCACAGCAGAGCGGCCGGCCGGGAGGGTCACATGCCACGCCCGCCGCACTGCGTCTCCCCGCGCCGACCCGCAGGAGGCGCGGGGCCGGCCGGCGGTGTCGTTCGTCGGGGCGGCCCCGCACGAGCGAACGCTACGCTCACTGCCCCCGTCCCGCCGTCGCCGTACGGCCCCCGTCGCAGGGCCGTAAGTCCCCTGGAACCGGGGTCTTCCCGGGCCGCCGCCCCGCCCCGCCGCCCGGAGCGAAGCCACCCCGCCCCCGTGACGAAGAGGGCTTCGGCGCTCGCGGGGGAGAGGCCACCGCGGGAGCGCCTTCCCGAGACCCGCCGAAGAACTGCTGATCAGGGGGGTACGGGGCGGCGGGGCGGGCGTACCCTGAAGAGATGAGCACCGCCCCCGCCCACGGACCGCGAGACGCGAAGCGGCCCGGCACCACTTCCCCCACCGAGAACACACCGAAGCCGGCACTCGTCTTCGACGATCCGCTGGACCAGCAATCCGCGGACGACACGGACCGCGGGTGGGGAGAGCGGCCTCCGGCCGGCGGCGACAGTGCCGCCGAGCTCGCGCGCTTCCTCGACGAGAAGCCGCCGCACCACCTCTGAGACCGGCGGGTCCCGCCGGTCAGGAGGTGGGGTGCTTCCCGAGACCGCCACCGGAGCCGGCGCCCCCGCCCGTGCCGCTGCCCGTGCCCGTCGACGGGCCGCGCTGGGAGACGAGGTGGTCGCGGATCTCCTTGAGCACCTCCAGTTCGCTGACCTCCAGGGTCTCCTGGACGCCTTCCTTCGCCTTGTCGTGCGCGGCGCGCTTGGCGAGGACCTTGGCCATCGGCAGGACCATGAGGAAGTAGACGACGGCCGCGGTGATCAGGAAGCTGAGGACCGCGCTGAGGACGGTGCCCCACATGATCGGGATGCCGGAGATCGCGTTCCCCGCGTCGTCGACCTCGCAGGGGCCCTTGAGGCAGGACTGGTAGCTGTCCAGGTCCTGCGTGCCGAAGGCTCCCACGAGCGGGTTGATGACACCCTTGACCACCGAGTTCACGATGTTGGTGAAGGCGGCGCCGATGACGACAGCCACCGCGAGGTCGATCACGTTTCCGCGCATCAGGAAGGCCTTGAAGCCCGCCATCACACTTTCCTTCTTGGCCACCGGGGTGCCTTTCGTCGTGTGTGCTGCTGTGTGCGGAGCCATTAGGCCGTGAAGGCCGCAGGGGCGTCCAATCCATACACACGGGACGGTTACTTGACAGTGAGTCCGTGCGAATCAGCACAAGGTCAAGGCCAGTTGGGAGGTGACACCGGCACCTGCCAGTGTTGCGGCGGTCGAGCGCGGCACGGACAGGACGACGAGCGCCCCGCCGTCCGGACGCGCCCCCGCGGGGCGCGGGACTTCGGCCACCCGGGCGCCCGTGGCGACCACCCGGGCTTCGCCCTCCTCGCCCAGCAGGGAGTCGGGCGCGGCGATGACGTCGACCAGGTCGCCGGGGCGCAGCAGCCGCACGGTCTCGGCGTCGGCGATCCGCACCGGTGCGGAGACCAGGTCTGCGGCGGGGGGTCGTGCGCGGGCGCCGGCCGCGGAGCCGTGGAGCACCGGGCCGCGGGCCGCGGGGGCTCCGAGCGGTGGGGGGCCGACGCTCGACGGGGTCCTGCCGGAAGGCCCCGCGTGTCCGGGTCCCGTGCCCGGAAGGACCGGGCGGGGAGGCCCCGAGCCCGTCAGCGCGACGGCCAGCGAGGCCGCGGTCAGGGCCAGGAGAAGCGCCGGTGCGCGCCGTCCCCGGCGCAGTGCCCGCCGCAGCCGCTGTCGGGTGCCCCGGATGCGCAGCGGCTCGAAGGGCGGCACCCCACGGGGCGCGGGGACGGAGGAGGGGGACGTCGTCACGGGGGGTACCGCCTGTTCGGCTCGGGGACGGGGGCACGTCCCCCACTCTCCCGGCCCCGCCTCCGTGGGGTGCCGCCCTGTGGACCGCTCCCCGGCTGTGGACGACCCCCTCACCCCCGGGGGTGGTTTAGGGCAGCTCGATCCCCAGGTCCCAGCCGTCCTGGGCACGGGTGCACAGGCAGTCCCGGTCCAGGGTCGCCGGGAGCGCCGACACCGCGTCGAAGAGCACCCCCCGCAGGCGTTCCACGTTCTCGCCGAACACCTGCAGCACCTCGGTGTGGGAGACGCCCTCGCCCGTTTCGGCGCCCGCGTCCAGGTCGGTGACGAGGGCGAGCGAGGTGTAGCAGAGGCCCAGTTCGCGGGCGAGGACGGCCTCCGGGTGCCCGGTCATGCCGACGATCGACCATCCGGCGGCGGCGTGCCAGCGCGATTCGGCACGGGTGGAGAACCGGGGCCCTTCGACGACGACCATGGTGCCGCCGTCGACCGGCTCCCAACCGCGCCCCCGGGCGGCCTTCACCGCGACCCGCCGCCCGTCTGGGCAGTAGGGGTCGGCGAAGGTCACGTGGACGACGTGGGGGACGGCGCCGTCCGCCCGGCGCTCCCCGTCGAAGTAGGTCTGGGCGCGGCTCTTGGTGCGGTCGACCAGCTGGTCGGGCACGACGAGCGTGCCGGGCCCGTACTCCTCGCGCAGCCCGCCGACGGCGCAGGGGCCGAGGACCTGTCGCACGCCCACGGAGCGCAGCGCCCAGAGGTTGGCGCGGTAGTTGATCCGGTGCGGGGGGACGCTGTGGCCGCGGCCGTGCCGGGGCAGGAAGGCGACCCGTCGGCCGGCGACCTCGCCGAAGAACAGGGAGTCGCTGGGGCTGCCGTAGGGGGTGTCGACGGACACCTCCGTGACGTCCTCCAGGAACGAGTAGAAGCCGGAGCCGCCGATCACGCCGATGTCCGCGTACGCGTCATGGTTCGCCATGGCGGTCACTCTATGCACGGGGTCCGGCGTGGAGCGGCCGAGGGCCCCGTCGCGGGGTGCGACGGGGCCCTCGGGAAGTCCGCGGGGCAGCGGTCAGGCTGCGGAGCTTCCGGTGCTCGACGAGGACGTCGAGGAGGAGGAAGCGGACGACGAAGCGGCCGGCTTGGCGTCCGAGGACGAGGCGGACGACGAGGTCGACGGGGTGGTCGAGGACTTCGACGAGGCCGGCGAGCTGCTGGACGAGGAGCCGCGGCTGTCGTTCCGGTAGAAGCCGGAGCCCTTGAAGACGATGCCGACGGCCGAGAACACCTTCTTCAGGCGTCCCTGGCAGCTGGGGCACTCGGTCAGGGCGTCATCGGTGAACTTCTGCACCGCCTCGAGGCCTTCGCCGCACTCGGTGCACTGGTACTGGTAGGTCGGCACTTGACTTCCTCCTGGCACTCTCACTCGATGAGTGCTAACAATTTTCCATAGTAGCGGCTGCGTCCAGCCGCTCGGAGTAACATTCGTCACCTGCTTCGCCGGCGGTCGGGGCCCGACCGGTCGCCCCGGGGGCCCGAAGGCCCGCGCGGAAGACCGCTTTCCGACAGGCCCCGCGAGGGTCACCGCGGTGTGTTCTCCCGGGGGAAGGGCGAGCGGTTCGACTTCATGCGCTTCCGACCGTGACCGGTGTGCGGTCCCTCGTGCCCCGGGCGATCGTGCGGGTCCCACGGGCCGGCGCGAGCCGCGACCGCAGGGCCAGCAGGGTGGCCAGGGCGAGGGCGGTGCCGGCCATCGGCACCAGGAAGCCGGCGCTGGCGCCGTGGGCATCGGCGAGGCGTCCGGCGACCGTGACGGCCGCGGCCTGGCCGAGCGCGACGGCGCCGGTGAGCCAGGTGAAGGCCTCGGTGCGGGCCGTGGCCGGCACCAGGGTTTCGACGATGGTGTAGCCGGCGATCAGCGCGGGGGCGATGCACAGGCCGACGACCAGGCCCAGGGCGCCGAGGAGCAGCACCGAGTGCGCGGTCCACAGCAGGGAGGCCGCGACGGCGAGACCTGCGTAGCCCAGGACCAGGCGCCGGCGGGGGCCGGTCTTCCAGGCGATGGCGCCCATGGCGATGCCCGCGAGCATGTTGCCGGCGGCGAAGATCCCGTACAGCAGGCCGTTGGCGCCGGGGTTGCCGATCTCTTCGGTGAAGGCGGTGAGGGAGACCTGCATGCCGCCGAAGACGGAGCCGATGCCGAGGAAGGCGACGATCAGGACGCGGACGCCGGGGACGGACAGGGCGGAGCGCCGGTGTTCGGCGGTGGCTGCGGTGGGCCGCCCGTAAGCGGGCTGGGTGGCGCGCTGGGCGGCGAAGAACAGGCCGCCGACGAGGGTGAGGGCGGCCTCGGCGATCAGACCGGCGGCCGGGTGGACCCCGGTGCACAGGGCGGTCGCGAGGACGGGGCCGACGACGAAGGTGAACTCGTCCGTCACGGACTCGAAGGCCGCGGCCGTCGACATCAGCGGCGTCCCGTCCAGCTTGGCGGCCCAGCGGGCCCGGACCATCGGCCCGACCTGGGGCACGGAGGCGCCGGCGGGCACGGCGGCCAGGAAGAGCGCCCACAGCGGGGCCCCGGCCAGGGCGAGGACGACGAGCAGGGAGACGGCGACGGAGTGGACGAGGACGCCGGGGACCAGGACGGCGCGCTGTCCGAAGCGGTCGGCGAGCTTGCCGCTCTGCGGGGCGAAGAGCGCCATGGAAACGCCGGTGACGGCGGCGACCGCGCCGGCGCTGCCGAAGGATCCGGTGGTGTGCTGGACGAGCAGGACGATGCCGATAGTCAGCATCGCGAAGGGCTGTCGTGCGGCGAAGCCGGGGAGCAGGAAGGACAGCGCACCGGGGGTGCGCAGCAGCTGCCCGTAGCCGGGCCGCTTGTCCGAGACGACCGTGGACGCCACGGTCCTTGCCTTTCTGCCGCCTGGTAGCGCGCCCCGAGCACGGTGGTGCGGGTGTCGCCGAGAGCTGTCCTCATGCGCGTTACTGCGGTAGATACCGGGCCGGCCCCACGGTGGAGGGGCGCCACGGCCGCCATACGGTCGCGCCAGCTCTGCGTCAGGCAGAGTTGGTTCGATCAGGTGTTCCTTGATGGTACAGGGGAGAGGCTCTTTCCGCCTGGGAAAACGCTCCCGTACCCGAATTAATGCCTGGGATTAACGGGAGGTTTTCCTCTCGTGGCCGCTCCCCGGCAGGTGGAAGCGCGGGGTGGTCTCCGCGGCCCTGCCGACCGCGGTCGATCCGCCGGTCCCGAGCCAGCCGGCGAGCTTGCCGCCCTGTCCGACCGCCCGCAGCCGCCGCTCGGTGGCGTCCCGCACGGGGTCGGTGGCGACGACCAGGAGTTCGTCGCCGCGCCGCAGCACGGTCGAGGGCCCCGGTACGAAGCTGGCGTCGTCCCGTACGACCAGGGTGACCGCGGCCCCGGCCGGCAGGCGGAGCTCGGCGACCTCGACGCCGTGCATCCGGGAGCCCGCCGGGATGGCCACGGAGAGCAGGTGTCCGCGGAGCCGCTCCAGGGGGGCGGATTCGACGCCGAGGTCGGAGGCCTCGGCGGAGTCGCCCAGCTTGAGGGCCTTCGCCAGCCAGGGCAGGGTCGGGCCCTGGACGAGGGTGTAGACGACGACGAGGACGAAGACGATGTTGAAGATCCGCTCGCTGCCCTCGATCTGCGCCACCATCGGGATGGTGGCGAGGATGATGGGGACGGCTCCGCGCAGGCCGGCCCAGGACATCAGGACCTGCTCCTGCCAGGGGATCCGGAAGGGCACCAGGCTGACCAGGACCTCCATGGGCCGGGCGACCGTCGTCAGGACGAGGCCGATCACGACGGCGGGCCAGAAGTCGCGGACGAGCTCGTGCGGGGTGACGAGCAGGCCGAGCAGGACGAACATGCCGATCTGGGCGATCCATCCGAGTCCCTCGGCGAAGCCGCGGTTCGCGGGGGCGTGCGGCAGCTTGGCGTTGCCGAGGACCATCGAGGCCAGGTAGACGGCGAGGAAGCCCGAACCGTGGACCATGGCGCCGGCGGCGTACGCGGTGACCGCGATGGCCATGACGGCGATCGGGTAGAGGCCGGAGGCGGGCAGGGCGACGTGGCGCAGGCCGTAGGCGCCGACGAAACCGACGGCGAGGCCGACGGCGGCGCCGATGGCGAGTTCGAGGGCGATCTCGCCGACGAGCACGTACCACTGGTCGACGGGGCCCGCGGTGGAGAAGGCGACGACGAGGATGACGACGGGGGCGTCGTTGAAGCCGGATTCGGCCTCCAGGACACCGGTGACCCGGGAGGGGAGGGGCACCTTGCGCAGGACGGAGAAGACCGCGGCGGCATCGGTGGAGGAGACGACGGCGCCGATGATCAGGGCCTGTCGCCAGTCGAGTCCGACCAGGTAGTGCGCGGCCGAGGCCGTGATGCCGACGCTCACCGCGACGCCCACGGTGGAGAGGACGACCGCGGCGGGCAGGGCCGGCTTGATCTCCTTCCACTTCGTGCCGAGTCCACCCTCGGCGAGGATGACGACGAGGGCGGCGTACCCGATGACCTGCGTGAGTTCGGCGTTGTCGAAGGCGACGTTGCCGATGCCGTCCTGCCCTATGGCGACGCCGATGCCCAGGTAGAGCAGGAGGCTGGGGAGGCCGCTCCGGGAGGAGATCCGCACGGCGGCGACGGCCACGAGCAGGACGAGCGAGCAGATGAGCAGCAGTGCGTTGAGCTGGTGGACAGTCAGTGCCGTTCCTTCCCCTCACGTGCGGCTGGATCGTGCTCCAGCGGCCGGTACTTCGTTACCTTACCTAATCTTTAACGCTTTCTTGACGCCGGCTTTGCTTCTCCTCGCTCATCAGTACGGTTCTCTTCCTGACACCGCGTCCGGGCCGTCCGGACGCTGCGCCTAAGGTTGCTCCCGTACCCCAGGACCACCCTGCCCCTCGAAGGACAGCGATGCCCTCCAACACGACCGCACCCCCCGGCAAGAAGACCGCCAAGAAAGGGCGGCGTGCCCGCCTGCTCCTCCTCGTCCTGGTCCTCGCACTGGTCGTGGGCATCGGCTTCGGCGGTTACTGGGGCGTGAGCACCGTCCGGGCCTCGTTCCCGCAGACGACCGGCGAGGTCCGCCTCGACCGGCTCTCCGCCGACGTCGAGGTCAAACGCGATGCGAACGGCGTCCCGCAGATCTACGCCGACAACGAGGCGGACCTCTTCCGCGCCCAGGGCTACGTCCAGGCGCAGGACCGGTTCTACGAGATGGACGTCCGCCGGCACGTGACCGCGGGCCGGCTCTCCGAGATGTTCGGCGAGAGCCAGGTCGACACCGACGCCTTCCTGCGCACGCTCGGCTGGCGCCGGGTCGCGCAGGAGGAGTACGACAAGGTCCTCTCGCCGGAGACCAAGAAGTACCTCCAGGCGTACGCGGAGGGCGTCAACGCCTATCTGAAGGACCGGGACCCGGCCGACGTCTCCGTCGAGTACGCCGCGCTCGCCTTCACCAACGACTACGCGATCGAGCCGTGGACGCCGGTCGACTCGGTGGCCTGGCTCAAGGCGATGGCCTGGGACCTGCGCGGCAACATGCAGGACGAGATCGACCGCTCGCTGATGACGAGCCGGCTGAGCGCGAAGCAGATCAAGGAGCTGTACCCGGAGTACCCGTACGCGCTCCACCAGCCGATCCTGGGCGGGGGCGCGGTCGACGAGTCCACCGGGAAGTTCGACCCGAAGGCCCGGGCGTCCGAGGACGAGGGCACCACGGACGGGGACGCCGCGGGCGCCGGCACCGACGGTTCCGGCTCCTCCGGTTCCTCCGGCGTGCAGTCCCAGCTCAGCGCGCTCTCCGAGGTCCTCGACACGGTCCCGGCCCTCCTCGGCCCCAACGGCAACGGCATCGGGTCGAACTCCTGGGTCGTCTCCGGTACGTACACGACCTCGGGCAAGCCGCTGCTCGCCAACGACCCGCACCTCGCGCCCCAGCTGCCGTCCCTCTGGTACCAGATGGGCCTGCACTGCCGCTCGGTCTCGGCGACCTGCCGCTACGACGTCGCCGGCTACACCTTCTCCGGCACGCCCGGAGTGATCATCGGCCACAACGACAAGGTCGCCTGGGGCCTCACCAACCTGGGCGCCGACGTGACCGACCTCTACCTGGAGAAGATCGGCCCCGACGGCTACCTCGTCGACGGCAAGGTGAAGCCCTTCACCAGCCGCGAGGAGACCATCAAGGTCGCCGGCGGCAGCGACCGCAAGATCACCGTCCGCTCCACCGAGCGGGGGCCGCTCGTCTCCGACCGCTCCTCCGAACTGGAGAACGTCGGCCGGACCGCCCCCGTCGGCAACGCCGCCCCCGACCGCGGCACCGGCTACGGCGTCTCCCTCCAGTGGACCGCGCTCCAGCCGGGCAAGTCGATGGACGCGATCTTCGCCCTGGACCGGGCCAAGGACTTCACCACCTTCCGGGCCGCCGCGAAGAACTTCGAGGTCCCGTCCCAGAACCTGATCTACGCCGACGTCGAAGGCCACATCGGGTACCAGTCCCCGGGCAAGATCCCGCAGCGCTCCAAGGGCGACGGCACCCTCCCGGCGCCGGGCTGGGACTCCTCCTACCGTTGGAAGGGGTACATCCCCTTCGACCAGCTGCCCTACGAGTACGACCCGGAGCGCGGCTACATCGTCACGGCCAACCAGGCCGTCATCGACGAGAAGGCCTACCCCGACCTGCTCACCAAGGACTGGGGCTACGGCTCGCGCAGCCAGCGGATCAACGACCTCATCGAGTCGAAGACCAAGGACGGCGGAAAGATCTCGCCGGACGACATGCGGACCATGCAGAGCGACAACCGCAGCGAGATCGCGACCCTGCTCAACCCGCTGCTGCTGAAGGTCGACATCGCCGACCCCTACGTCCGCGAGGCGCAGAAGCTGCTGGAGGGCTGGGACTACACCCAGGAACCCGACTCGGCCGCCGCCGCCTACTTCAACGCCGTCTGGCGCAACGTCCTCAAGCTCGCCTTCGGCGACAAGCTGCCCAAGGAACTGCGCGTCGAGGGGGACTGCATCAACGTCCGTCCGGCCGACGCCACCGGCCCGGTCGACGAGCAGAACAAGCTCGTCCGGGAGTGCGGCGAGCGCGACCCCGACTCGGCGCAGCCGGACGGCGGCGACCGCTGGTACGAGGTGGTCCGTCCGCTCCTCAAGCAGGAGAAGAGCGAGTGGTGGGTCACCCCCGCCAACCGCACCGACCCGGCCACCGAGACCCGCGACCAGCTGCTCGCCCGTGCCATGAAGGACGCGCGCTGGGAGCTGACCGCCAAGCTCGGCAAGGACGTCTCCAGTTGGAACTGGGGCCGTCTGCACCAGCTGACCCTGAAGAACCAGACCCTCGGCACCGCGGGCCCCGGCTTCGTGCAGCGGCTCCTCAACCGCGGCCCGTGGAACCTGGGCGGCGGCGAGGCGGCGGTCGACGCCACCGGCTGGAACGCGGCCGGCGGCTACGACGTCATCTGGGTGCCGTCGATGCGGATGGTCGTCAACGTCGGCGACTGGGACAAGTCCCGCTGGGTCAACCTGACCGGGGCCTCCGGTCACGCCTTCCACCCGCACTACGCCGACCAGACGGACACCTGGGCGAAGGGCGAGTTGTACGACTGGGCCTACGGCAAGGCCGCGGTGGACGCGGCGGCGGAGGACACCTTGGTCCTCAAGCCCTGATCAAGGGCGGAAGCGGGTGACCCCCTCCGGGGTCACCACCGCGTGCACGGGGTGGTCGTGCGGTTCCTCCGGGACCCGGGCGACCACCTCGTCCGCGTAGAGGAGCACCACCAGGGCCGGATCGACGCCCGCCCGCACGAGCCGGGCGAGGACCCGGTCGTACGAGCCGCCGCCCCGCCCGAGCCGCATGCCCCGGCCGTCCACCGCGAGGCCCGGCAGCAGTACCGCGTCGGCGGTGCACACCGCCTCGGGGCCGAGCCGGGGACCCTGTGGTTCGAGGAGCCCCCGGCCCGCCTTCGCGAGTCGTCCGGGCCCCTCGTACGCCGCCCAGTCCAAATCGTTGTCGGGCAGCAGGACGGGGAGCAGGACCCGTACCCCCCGCGCGCGGAGGGCGTCGAGCAGTGCGCGCGTGCCCGGCTCGCGCCCCACCGACACGTAGGCGGCGACGGTGGCCGCCCCGGAGAGTTCGGCCAGTTCCATTCCCCGGCGGGCCAGTGATGCGGCGGTGTCCGCGAGGGAATCGGGGGTCAGTGCGGCCCGGGCGGCCAGAAGTCGGCTGCGCAGCACGGTCTTTTCGGACGTCTCCGAAGTCATGAAGGCCCTCTAAGTGTTCGTGAAATTCTCATAATTGGCTTTATGGAAAGAAAGTTAACCGAAGGCACATCTTCTTCTCATTCTGAACGACTAAGGTGCCCCGTATGAATCAGTCGCTCCCCAGGCTCGGTCGGATCACCAAGGCTGTCATCCCGGCCGCCGGCCTCGGTACCCGCTTCCTCCCGGCGACCAAGGCGACGCCGAAGGAGATGCTGCCGGTCGTCGACAAGCCGGCCATCCAGTACGTCGTGGAAGAGGCCGTCGCGGCCGGCCTTTCCGACGTCCTGATGATCACCGGCCGGAACAAGCGCCCCCTGGAGGACCACTTCGACCGGAACTACGAACTGGAAGAAGCCCTGATCCGCAAGGGCGACGGGGAACGCCTCTCCAAGGTCCAGGAGTCCAGCGACCTCGCGACCATGCACTACGTGCGCCAGGGCGCCCCGCGCGGCCTCGGCCACGCCGTGCTCTGCGCCGCCCCCCACGTGGGCGACCAGCCCTTCGCGGTGCTCCTCGGCGACGACCTCATCGACCCGCGCGACCCCCTCCTCGCGCGGATGGTGGAGGTGCAGGAGCGCGAGGGCGGCAGCGTGATCGCGCTGATGGAGGTCGAGCCCTCGCAGATCCACCTCTACGGCTGCGCGGCGGTCGAGCCCACCGGCGACTCGGACGTCGTCAAGGTGACGGACCTGGTCGAGAAGCCCGACCCGGGCGAGGCGCCGAGCAATTACGCGATCATCGGCCGCTACGTGCTGGACCCGGCCGTCTTCGACACGCTGCGGGAGACCGAGCCGGGCCGCGGCGGGGAGATCCAGCTGACCGACGCCCTGCAGAAACTCGCCTCGGACGAAAAGATCGGCGGCCCGGTGCACGGCGTCGTGTTCAAGGGGCGCCGCTATGACACCGGTGACCGCGGGGACTATCTGCGCGCCATTGTCAGACTCGCGTGCGAACGTGAAGATTTGGGACCGGACTTCCGGGCCTGGCTCCGGAGATACGTCAGCGAGGAGATGTAACACCTTGAGCAGCAGCGCGGCACCGCCGCCGTCCCACGACGACCACCACGAGCACGGCCCCGGGGAAGGGGCCGCCGACCCCTGCGCCGGTCCGGCCCGCGGTCTGTGGTCGGTGGACGAGCACCTCGCCGACATCCTCGCGACGGTCGGCCCGCTCGAACCCATCGAGCTCCAACTCCTCGACGCACAGGGCTGCGTCCTCGTCGAGGACGTGACGGTGCCGGTCGCGCTGCCCCCCTTCGACAACAGCTCCATGGACGGGTACGCCGTCCGGATCGCCGACGTCGCCGGCGCCACCGAGGAGTTCCCCGCCGTCCTCACCGTGATCGGCGACGTCGCGGCCGGTGCCGAGGGCCTGCCCGAGGTCGGCCCCGGTCAAGCCGCCCGGATCATGACCGGCGCCCCGCTGCCGCCCGGCGCCGAGGCCGTCGTCCCCGTGGAGTGGACCGACGGCGGCACCGGCGGGGGCGCGGCCACCGGCATGAGCGCCGCGAGCGCCGCCCCCGAGGGGGCCGGGGGAGAGGTCCGGGTGCACCGGTCCGCCGAGGCCGGTGCACACGTCCGGACCGCGGGCAGCGACGTGCGGGCCGGCGAACTCGCCCTCGCGGAGGGCACGGTCCTGGGGCCGCCGCAGATCGGTCTGCTCGCCGCGATCGGCCGCGGCACGGTCCGGGTCCGCCCGAGGCCCCGGGTGGTGGTCCTCTCGACCGGCAGCGAACTCGTCCAGCCCGGCGAACCGCTGGGCAAGGGCCAGATCCACGACTCCAACAGCTTCGCGCTCGCCGCGGCCGCCCGGGACGCCGGTGCCCTCGCCTACCGGGTGGGCGCCGTCGCCGACGACGCCGAGTCGCTGCGCGCCACCATCGAGGACCAGCTCATCCGGGCCGACCTGATCGTGACCACCGGCGGGGTGAGCGTCGGCGCGTACGACGTGGTGAAGGAGGCGCTGACCGCCGACGGGCAGGTCGACTTCCGCAAGCTGGCGATGCAGCCGGGCAAGCCGCAGGGCTTCGGCGCGATCGGCGCCGAGCAGATCCCCCTGCTCGCCCTCCCGGGCAACCCGGTCTCCTCGTACGTCTCCTTCGAGCTGTTCGTGCGCCCCGCGATCCGCGCGCTGATGGGCGTCGAGGACCTCCACCGGCCCCGGGTGCGGGCGACCCTCGCCGCCGACGGGGCCCTGTCGTCCCCGGCCGGCCGCCGCCAGTTCCTGCGCGGCCGGTACGACCGGGAGGCGGGCACCGTCACTCCGGTGGGCGGTGCCGGTTCCCATCTGATCGCGGCCCTCGCGCACGCAGACTGCCTGCTGGTGGTCCCGGAGGAGACGGAGAGCGCGGAGCCCGGCACCGAGCTGGAAGTGGTCCTCCTCGGCTGAGGGAGCGAGGGTGGGGGTACGGTGTCGTCCCACACAGCGACCGGGAGTGTCACGGCCATGAGCACGCAGCAAGGTCTCACCCACATCGACGAGGCGGGCGCGGCCCGCATGGTCGACGTATCGGCGAAGGACGTCACGTCCCGCACCGCCCGCGCCAGCGGGCGGGTCCTCGTCTCGCCGCGCGTGATCGAGCTGCTCCGCGGCGAGGGCGTCCCGAAGGGAGACGCCCTCGCGACCGCCCGCATCGCCGGGATCATGGGGGCCAAGAAGACCCCCGACCTCATCCCCCTCTGCCACCCGCTGGCCGTTTCGGGCGTCACCCTGGACCTGGCGGTCGCGGACGACGCGGTCGAGATCCTGGCGACGGTGAAGACCACCGACCGCACCGGCGTCGAGATGGAGGCCCTGACGGCGGTCTCGGTGGCCGCCCTGACCGTCGTCGACATGGTCAAGGCGGTCGACAAGGGCGCGGTCATCTCCGACGTGCGGGTGGAGGAGAAGACGGGCGGCAAGTCGGGCCGCTGGACGAGGGCCGAGGCGTGACGCGCGCCGGCCGGGTCGCGGGAGCACACGAGCACGAGGCGGCCCCCGACCGTCCCGCGGAGGTCCCGGCGGAGGCCTATCGCGCGCTCGTCGTCACTGCTTCCAACCGGGCGTCCGCCGGGGTGTACGAGGACAGGGGCGGTCCGCTGATCGCCGAGGGCCTCAGCCGGATGCGCTTCGCCGTGGAGGGCCCCCAGGTCGTCCCCGACGGTGCGCCCGTCGAGGCGGCCCTGCGCGCCGGGGTCGCCGCCGGGTACGACGTGATCGTCACCACCGGCGGCACGGGCATCTCGCCCACCGACGAGACCCCCGAGGCGACCCGACGGGTCCTGGAGCGGGAGATCCCGGGCATCCCCGAGGCGATCCGCGCCCACGGCCGGGAGAAGGTGCCGACGGCGGCGCTCTCGCGCGGTCTGGCCGGGGTCGCCGGCAGCACGCTCATCGTGAACCTGCCGGGCTCTCCGGGCGGGGTGCGCGACGGGCTCGCCGTCCTGGAGCCGCTGCTGCGCCACGCGGTCGACCAGATCCGCGGCGGCGACCATCCGAGAGCGTCGTGATTCCGTCCTGGCCGGTGGTCCTCGTCGACGGCGACGTGCTGCTCCGCCCGATAAAGATGCGTGACCAGGCCGCCTGGCGCGAGGTGAACCGTCGCAACCGCGAGTGGTTGCGCCCCTGGGAGGCGACGGTTCCGCCGCCGGCTCCCGGCGGCCCGCTCGCCCAGCGGCCGACGTACCGCCAGATGGTGCGGCACCTGAGGTCGGAGGCGAACGCCGGTCGGATGCTGCCGTTCGTCATCGAGTACCAGGGCCGGCTCGTCGGCCAGTTGACCGTCGCGGGGATCACCTGGGGCTCGATGTGCTCGGGGCACGTGGGGTACTGGGTGGACCGGGAGGTGGCCGGGCGCGGGGTGATGCCGACGGCGGTCGCGCTCGCCGTCGACCACTGCTTCCGGGTGCTCGGGCTCCACCGCATGGAGGTGTGCATCCGCCCGGAGAACGGGCCGTCCCGCCGCGTGGTGGAGAAGCTCGGCTTCCGCGAGGAGGGGGTGCGACCCCGCTACCTCCACATCGACGGTGCCTGGCGGGACCACCTGGTGTTCGCGTTGACGGCGGAGGAGGTGCCGGAAGGGCTCCTCCGACGCTGGCACCACGCAAGAATGCAATAAGTGTTCGAATTTAATCGCCAGTTGGCGGTCAATCGATCTGAACAATCACAAAAAAGTTCAGTGATATCAGCCAGATCGTGCGACACACCGAGCCAATTGGCCGATGCGTGTTACGGAACCCCTCTACCGTGTGAGCGTGAGCAGCAGCGGCCTCATCTACGCAGTCATCGTCGGGGCCTGGGCCGCCTACTTGGTGCCGATGTGGCTCCGCAGGCAGGACGAGCTGAACGAAGCCCGTCCGACGGAACGCTTCAGCACCGCCATCCGGCTGCTTTCCGGACGGGCGGGCATGGAGCGCCGATACGCCAAGGAGCTCAAGGAACGGGACCTTGCGGCCGAGGGACCGACGCCCGACGTGGACCCGGACGCGGAGACCGAGCACCTGAGCTCGGTCGACGTCCGGGCCTTCTCCGCGCCCGCGGCCAGGACGGAAGCCCGCATCAGCCCCCCCGTCCCCCCGTCGGAACCGGAGCCGCACCCGGCGCCCCGCCCCGCCCCGGGGGCCGCCGAGCGGGCCCGACGCGGCAAGGTCCTCGCCCGACGCCGACGGACCACGACGCTCCTCTTCGTCGTCTTCACCCTCGGGGCGGTCGTCGCGGCCATCGGCGGCGTCGCCTTCCTGTGGGCCCCGGCCGTCCCCGCACTGCTGCTCAGCGGGTACATCGTCCACCTGCGGGCCCAGGAACGCCGTCGGTTCGTGTACGTGATGGACCGGCGCCGTGCCGAAGCGGCAGCAGCCCGACTGCGCGAGAGCCGCCGCCCGGCCCCCATCCCCGAACCGGAGGCCGAACAGACGCCCGCGGTCCCCTCCGTCTCCCCGCAGGAGGCCGACCGGCGCGCCCTGGTCGAGCAGACCGACCACGCGGAGTGGGTGGACCAACAGCGCGAGCGGGGCCCGGCCCGCGGCGACAGCTGGGAGCCCGTACCGGTGCCGCTGCCCACCTATGTCACCGCCCCGGTCGCCCCGCGCGCCACGAGCGGCGTCGACATCACCGACCCGGAGACCTGGAGCTCGGCCCGCTCCTCTACGGCGGCCGACCCGACCCCCGGCCCGGCCCCCCGTCAGCGCACCGCCCGGCCCCACCCCGGCCGCGACCACGGACGCACCCCGCTCTTCGACCAGTACGCGGACGACGACCGCCCCCGAGCGGCCAACGAATGACCCCGGCCGGTCGGGCACCGGGCCCCGGGCCGCCCCCCGCGCATGCGCGCGGCACCCCCTGCGCAGGGTTCCCGATGGCCCCCCGGCTGACCTGCGGCGGGAGCGATTTTTGTTCTCCCCGATCGGGATGCTAATGTTTCACACGTCGCAAGGGCCTGTGGCGCAGTCTGGTAGCGCACCTCGTTCGCATCGAGGGGGTCTGGGGTTCAAATCCCCACAGGTCCACAGACGACAGTTCGCGAGTAGCCCTCGTGGACGTCAGGAGATCCCGTCCGATCGAAAGATCGGGCGGGATCTTCGTCGTTCCTGGGCCCGACGGCTTGAGTCCGGCAGGCACCCCACGCTCCGCCACCTCCGCTTCGGCCGTCACGTAGAGAACACGGGCGCCCGCCCAGCCCTTCCGGCCCCCGGCGAGAACGAGGGCCCCCGCCGTGTTCCCGTCCATCCGGAAACGGACCTTCACGCGGACGTCACCGGATCTGGAGGGTGGCGCAGGCGAACGTCGTGTCCTGGAGCAGCGCGGGGGTGATGGCGACGCCGGTCAGGTGCTCGGCCAGAGCGAACGCCGCGGGTGAGGACAGATCCGTCTCCGGGGCGTCATCGTCGAAGTGGAAGCCGATCCGCTGCATGACGTCGAGGAGTTCGTCGGGCGCCGTGCCCCAGCGGTCCTCCGGAAACATGGGATCGAAGCACAGCCGCAGCACACGGTCCTCTGCCCAGAGGAAGGTGCCGACACCGTTGATGTTGACGAAGTGTGAGACCCAGCTCGCCCCGGCGGAGGCCGACAGGACCCGATCTTCGGTGACACCGAGGTAGCCGTTGGGCTCGATCAGGAGGGTCCAGGCGCCCAGGGCCGTCAGGGCGACCAGTTGACGGTCGCTCTCCGCCAGGTCGTACGGGGCGAAGGCAGCGTCGACGACCGCGTCGATGCCCTGCAGGGGCGCCTCCGGTCGGCCTTCGAGCCGGGACGTCAGCTCGGCGGGCGACAGCCCCCGCACCAGGGTGAAGCAGTACGCCTCGGCGATGTCCGGAAAGTCGTCCTCGAACCACGCGTAGTCCGCTCCGGTCTTCGTCATGCCGTCCATCCTTGTCCCTGCGTCTGACAGCGGCGGACCCGGCCGTCATGGGGCGGGAAACGACCTCCGTCGGTGGGGGAAGCGGTCTTCGCGTGCCTCTGGAACGCCTGGCCAGCGGTACTTGCGAGCACCCCACAGGGGACGGTTCGCGGGTAGCCCTCGTCAGCGTCAGGAGCTCCCGTCCGATTGAAAGACCGGGTGGGATCTCCGCGTCGGAGCGAAAAGCGGGACGACGAGGGCGAGGGGGCACCGACAGGGCAGCACGAGGCGGTGGATGTCCCGGCCGCGAGGAGACCGGCCTACCGCCGGGGTTCGAGCCTTGACCGTCGCCGAGGCCTTTTGAATCATGAGCACGGGTGCGGGCGACATCACGAGGCGGGGGTTCAGCATGGATGACGCGCGGAAGAACGATGCGACAGACGATGTGGATCTGGTTTTCGTGGATCCGCTGGTGCCCGAGGCGGTGCGGAACAGACTGGTCTCCGACCGTCGACTGCTCCTCACGGAGGCCCAGAAGAGCGATCTCGCGCGAGAGGAGGGGAAGAAGAGGGGCGACACCCGGTGGGCGCCGGTCCTGTGGAGCCTGTGCACCCTCAGCGTGCTCGCGTCCGTGACCTGGGCCGGGGCGAGCGGGGGGAAGTGGACGATCGCCGGATTCGTCCTGGTCTTCGGGCTGGTCTTCGTCACGCTCAGGGCCGAGCGGTGGGAGACCGCAGCAGCATGGGCGTGCGTCCTCGGCACGGGCGTACTGATCGCCCTTCCGTTCTTCCCGGCGCGGGCCATGGGGGCTGTTGCCGCCGCCTACCTCGCCTGGCTCGGGGCACTGCTGGCCTTCTACCGAGGCCGAGCCGGCAGCAGTCTGAAGCGGCACTACCGCGACCAGTACATTCGGTCCGACGATCTTGACGAGGAGGGGCGGGGCATCGCCATGCCGACGGTGCGGGTGCTGCGTTCCGTGGCGGTAGCCGCCGAATCGCTCGGCGCCGACGCGGACGTCTCCACGGCCCGGCAACTCGTTGCCGAGCATCAGTGGCACATCGTGCGGACCCTCTTGATGCGCCAGCGGTTGCGGGAGGGCCTGGAGAGCCGTGCTGCCTCAGCCGGGTCCCCGAGCGCTTTGGCCGCTCTTGAGCCCCAGCGGGAAGCCCTTGCCGCGGTCTTCGACGTGGTGCGACGCCAGGCCGATGCCCTCGTCGAGTACCAGGCCAGGCTGGATCGGGTGGTCGCCGTGGAGCGCGAACGGAGGGAGGTCCAGGAGATCACCTCGCACAACGAAGCCTTCGTCGACCTGATCGCGCAGGCGACGGGTTCCATGTCGGTCGACGCCGTGCATGCCGTGTCCGGTGGCCTGACCGAGGCGGAGGAGACCCGGACCCGCCTGGTGCAGGAGGTGCTCGATGCCGGCGAATGGCTGTCGGAGGCCGCTGCGGCGGCCCGTAGGGAAGCCGCCGAGCAGTTGGCCGCACTGGTCGACGTGAGCCCCCGTTGACCGAGTGCCCCCGGCGCCTGTCTCGCCGTACTGGTCGAAAGGAGCCAGGCCCGTCGGGCGGAGCGGGAAAGGATCTCCACCGGTTCGGGGAGCGATCTCCGTGTGCCGCCGGGGTGCTTGCTCGGGCGAGCTCGTGAACACCCCGCAGGCGACGGTTCGCGGGTAGCCCTCGTGGACGTCAGGAGGTCCCGTCCGGTGGCAAGACCGGGCGGGACCTCCGTGGTTCCGGGGCTGGCGCGGGGCCTGTTCGGGGTGGCGGACGGCGGGGCGACCTCCTGCCGTGCCAACGGGCCCCACCGCGAGTGCTGTTGTCCGAGCCTTCCCCTAAGGTCGTCGCATGCTGACGGAGACGAACAACCTGCCCCGGCTCGCGGACGATCCGAGCGGACGGACGCTCGGACTCGACCTCCCCCCGGGGAGGCTGCTGAACGAGACGTACCAGGGGCCCTGGTCGTATCCGCTGTTGTGGCTGGCCGATGCGCGCGCCGTGCCCGGGCAGTGGTCGGCGGAGGGGGCCGCGCGCCGGGCGGCGGAGCTCGCGCCGGTGCTGGTGGACGTCGGCGGCCCGTCGGGCGACCCGGAGGGGTGGGACCTGCTGTGCGGAAACCTGTCCTATCCGGAGGACTTGGGCGCCGACGAGATGTTGTCCTACCACTGGAACGAACTCCGGGAGAAGCGGGCCGGGGGAGTGGTGGCCCCCTTCGACGCGCCGTGGCCGGGACTCGCGGCGGCGGTGCCGTCCGAGGTGGATCCCGATGTACGGGCCGCCCAACTGGCCGATGCCCTCTCGGGTGACGACTCCTGGTTGGAGGAGCCCCGTCTCGCCCTGGTGTCCGCCGAGTGCAACGCCGACGTACCCGCGGCCATCGGCTGGGCCGGCGCGCTGCAACACGAGGACGACGCCGGTGTCCTCAGCGCCGTCCTGCGCAGTTGGGACGAGCGCTTCGGCACCCGGGTCGTGGCGCTCACCGCGAACCGGCTCGTCCTCTCGGTCGCCGCACCGCCCACCACGCTGGACCAGGCGGTGGCCGTGGCGGCCGAGCACGCCGCCTTCTGCCCGGACGACCTCGACCGCAGTCCGCACCGCACGTTGGAGGAGTACGCCGCCCGTGAACTCCTCGGGCGGCGCACCTGGGTCCACCACTGGGACGACTGACCGCCGGAGTGGTTCCCGGCCGGGGCGTGCGGGGCGTGCGGGGCGTGCGGGGGAGCGGGGCGGGGGTGCTCAGGCCCAGGGGGCCATCGGGTACCAGATCAGGTCGCGCCGGGCGAGGATCCGTACGTCCCAGTAGAGGACCAGGAACACGCCGGCCGCGATGAAGGCCGCCGCCATCAGGGCCGAGGCGCGGCTCGGGCGGGCGGTCATCCAGCGGTGCAGCCGGTTCCCGAGGAGGCCGGTGACGAGCAGGAACAGCAGGGACATCACCAGGATGTTGCCGATGCTCTGCAGGGAGAACCCGAGTGCCGCGTACAGGGCGTTGCCGCTCTCGGCGGTGTCCCGGAACAACTGGCGGAACAGTGCGAACGGCCGCCCGATGAGGAAGGCCCCGATGAGGCCGCCCATGAAGTAGAGCGGGGCGTTCGGGAACCGGTGCGTCAGCTTCGCCAGCGGGTCGCGCAGCAGCCCCAGCGCGGCCAGCCCGAGGTACGTCATGATCAGGCCGATCAGCCCGTAGACCACCATCGCCTGGATCAGCCGCCCGGAGAAGGCTCCTCCGCCGCCCTGGCTCTGCTCGAACTGCGGCATGCCGGTGCCGAACAGGGCGACCACCACGCCGTAGGAGGCCGACACCACGACCGCGCCGAGCGCGATCCGGCCCAGCGGGCGGAGGGCGGCGGCCATGCGGCCCCGACGGGTGGTGGATCCGGCGCCGCTCAGGGGTGCCAGCGCGCTGAAGACGGCGACGTTGCAGGCGGTGAACGTGCCCGCGACACCGGTGGCCAGGGCGAAGACGATGCCGGCCAGGACACCCGTGATCGGGGTCTCCTTGGCGGCGTGGCCGAGGAGGGAGTCCGCGACGGTGTCGCCGATGGTCCGGTCGACGAAGCTCGCCGACCACACCACCGTGAGGGCGAACCCGAACAGGGCGCTGACCGCGATGACCAGCGCGCGCCGGCGCGGCACGTGGCCGTTGAAGAAGAAGGAGGGGGCGGGGAGGGTCGGTTCCGTCGCCGGTGCGGGCCGGGAGCGGTTGCTGGGCGACCGCCGTACCGTCTGAGCCATGTCGTGCCGCCTTTCCCGAAGGGGGACGCCAAGGAGGTGGGTCACGCCGGGTTCGGTGCTCCGTGAGGGCCCCGAGGGGCGTGTTCACGGCCTTCCGGCACGCGGGCGCGGCCGGTGCCCGGGTCGCGGCCGGTGCCCCACGGGGGATCGCCATGTGGGGCACCGGTGTCTGCTGGTGCGACGGGGCGGAGGGTGGGACGGGCTCATCGTCCTCAGCCCGGGGGTGGTGGAACAACCTCCAGATTGCTGTGGTGGCGGTCGTCCACGGGGCGTGTTCCCGGCCGGCAGGTGCGACCCCACCGACCCGGTGCGGGTCCGGACGTCTGCGGCCCGGAGGTCTGCGTCCCCTCGGATGCGGGTCAGGCGCCCGCGGCCACCGCCGTCAGCCAGGCGTTCCAGTCGCTCTCGTAGTCCAGCGAGGTGAGGAAGGAGCGCGCGGCGGCCCAGTCTCCGGTGCGGTAGTGGCCGAGTACGGTGGCCACGTCGGCGGGGTGCTCCTCGACCATGTAACGGGCGGCGAGGTAGCCCCAGTTGTAGGTGCGGTTGACGTCGCTGTTGGCGTAGG
This sequence comes from Streptomyces sp. NPDC058872, assembly GCF_042743065.1. Classification (NCBI taxonomy): domain Bacteria; kingdom Bacillati; phylum Actinomycetota; class Actinomycetes; order Kitasatosporales; family Streptomycetaceae; genus Streptomyces; species Streptomyces sp. NPDC058872. The sequence continues at coordinate 45,952 of NZ_JBHYMK010000042.1, read as the reverse complement.
TGGTGTCGAACAGGGTGCGCAGGGAGTAGGTGTGCTTGCCCGCCTCGGCCACCGCGTTGGCGTAGGTGACGCCGCGGTACGAGTAGGAGACGTACTCCGCGATGCCCTCGCCCCACCACACGGTCGGCGTGGTCTGGCTGGCGTTGAAGTCGCCGTACAGGTCGAAGCGGCCGTCGAGGTAGTGGGTGTACTCGTGGTTGAGGTTCCAGATCTGCCAACCGGGGCTCACGTCGGTGCGCTCGTAGCATATGAACCGCGGCTGGTTGCCGGCCCTGGAGGGGTCTCCCTCCAGGTACATGCCGCCGTTGTCGGTGTCGATGCCGTAGATCTTCCGCGCGTAGTTCTTGTAGTCGGCGCTCGAGTTGAAGACGTCGACCTCCAGGGTGGTGTTGTGGTCGTCCGCGACCGGACCCGAGTCCTTCACCACGCCGTGGAAGTAGGCGTCCTGGTTGGCCAGGCTCGCGCAGGTGGCTTCGAGTTGGGCGGTGGTCATCTCCTGTGCCCGGATCCGCAGCGACGGGCTGCAGTCGTGGACGATCGACAGGATCCGTGATTCCAGTCCGCCACCGCCGGGTCCGCCGGGAGTGCCCTTGGCCGCCTTGCCGTGGGCCGGGCGTTGGGCCGGGTCGGTGAAGACGTGGTCCGCGACGGATTCGACGGGGGCGGCGTGGGCGGGGGCGGCTGCGGCGGCAGCGATGAACAGGGCGGTGGCGAGGGCCAAGACGCGCAAGGTTCGCTCCTGGGGAAGGGGAGGAGGGGGACCCGTCCGTGACGGGCTGCGCAGTAAAATGGCACATGTCACATAGCTTTTCAATATTGTTCACCGAGCCTCGTCGAGCCCGTCTTCGCCCCGTGGTGGCACTTCGCGGCCGTCGACCCCGGGTCGGCATGCGTGCGGGGTGCTCCTTCGCGAGGGGCACGGCGATGGGCTCCGTTTCCATCGGGCCGGGGGCGACGGGGCCGCCGGGTCGGCCTTCCGACGCACCGTCAGCAAGGCGCTCGACGGCACCCCGAGGGGAGGACGCGGCCATCGGCGCACCTTCGTCACCCGCACCGGGGCGTCCGGGGAGCGCGACCCGGACCGCTGTCTCCTGCGCTGCACAACGACGGTGCGGCGGGTATGGACACCGGCTCCGGTCGGTCGTGCGCATGCCCCGGATCGACTCCGCCCGGGTGTTCGTCGAGAGCGCTCCGCGGAGGAGCGGAGCGGCCGGTCCGGATCCGTGACGCCGGGTCAGCCGGTCCGTCGTGGAGCGGCGCCGCCGCGAGCGCCGTGGCGTCGGCGCGGGAGCTGCCCGCCCCCGGGACGCGTCACGGGGGCGGGACCTTCACGGCCTGCCCCGGGCCAAGAGGACCGCGGCGAGTTCACCGAGCGTGCCGAGCGCGATCCCGAAGCCCAGCGCCAAGAAGAACAGGCCGGCGATCAGTTCGAGCAGCCCCCATCCGTGGAGGACCCGGCTCGGCTTCTTCGGGTCGTACCGGACCGTGACCGTGTCGGTGCGGTGGCTGCTCGCCCGGAGGAGGGAGGAGTCCTCGACGTGGACGACGCCCCCGGCGGTCGTGAACCGGTACCGGGGGGTCACGCTGCGGGGGTTGACCCGCTCCCCCACCACGGTGGCCGGTGTGCGGACGCCGCGCCGGAACAGGACGATCGGCACGGACGCGAGGTGCCAGCCCGCGGCGGTGAGGAGGGTGCCGACGAGGAGTGCCAGGTGGAGGAAGCCGATGCGGCTCGCCGTCGGCCTCGGATCGGCCAGGAGGAAGCCCAGCAGCAGGAGGGCCGCGTACCCGACCAGGCCCCCGGCCAGGGCGACCCCCGGCCGGGGCCGGCCGATGCGCGAGGGGAGGACGGGGACGAGGGGCACGGAGACCCGAGGGGCGGTGGTGGGGGCGGTCGTGCTCGGGCGCGGCGGCACCACCCCGTCCAGGGCGTCGTGGAAGGAGCGCGCGGCGGCGTCGTCCTGGCTGGTCACCGTGTACGAGACGGTGTCCACGAAGCCGTGCGTCCGTTCCTCGGCGTCCAGGCGGACGGCCGTCCGGTCGGCGGCGGACAGCAGCGAGACGCGCAGGAGGTCCGCCAGCGGTAGGGTCACCGTTTCGCCGGGACGGATCACGGTGACGAGTTCGCCGTCGAACCGGAACTCGCCGTCGATTCCGCGCAGCACCTCCTCCACCGGCCACACCCCCTTCCCGGCAGGCTACACACGCCCGGGCGTGCCGGAGGGGCGGTCGGAGCCGTCCCGCCGGCCTTCGGCCGTGTCGGGCCTCAGGCCAGCGACTTGGCGAAGTAGCGGCTCTGGGGGTGGTCGCGGTAGTAGCCGAACCGGGAGCAGGGGGCGTAGCCGCTGGAGGCGTAGAGGGCGATGGCCTCCGGCTGGGCGGTGCCCGTCTCCAGGACCATGCGGGTGCGGCCGGCGGCACGGGCGTCGACTTCGAGGGCGGCGAGGATGCGGCGGGCCAGGCCCAGCCCGCGGGCCTCGGGGACCACGTACATCCGCTTCAGTTCGGCGTCGCCGTTCGCGTAGCCCTGCTCGTTCTCCTCCTGGCTGCGCCAGCCGCCCGTGGCGACGGGGCGGCCCTCGGGGTCGTACGCGAGGAGGTAGAGGCCGCGGGGCGGGACGAACATGTCGGCGTCCAGCGGTGTGGCGTCGCCCTCGTCGCCGTAGCGGACGGCGTACTCCGCCTGGACGGCGTCGTCGAGCGTGACGGCGTCGGGGTGGTCGTAGGGCGTGGGCTGGATGTTCATGCGGACCATTGTATATGTGTGCAGTATCGGTGTGTCGGTATTCTCCCGGGATGCTCACTGTCACGACTGCGAATGTCAATGGCCTCCGTGCCGCCGCCAAGAAGGGCTTCGTCGAGTGGCTGGCCGGCACCTCCGCCGATGCCGTCTGCCTCCAGGAGGTCCGCGCCGAGGAGGCGCAACTGCCGGCCGAGGTGCGCGCGCCCGAGGGCTGGTCCGCCGTCCACGCGCCCGCCGCCGCCAAGGGGCGCGCCGGCGTCTCCCTCTACACGCGCCGCGAGCCCGATGCCGTGCGGGTCGGCTTCGGGTCCACCGAGTTCGACGTCAGCGGCCGGTACGTCGAGGCGGACCTGCCCGGGGTGACCGTCGCCAGCCTCTACCTGCCGTCCGGCGAGGTCGGCACCGAGCGGCAGGACGAGAAGTACCGGTTCATGGACGAGTTCCTGCCGTACCTCAAGGAGCTCAGGGCCCGCGCCGCCGCCGAGGGGCGCGAGGTCGTCGTCTGCGGTGACTGGAACATCGCCCACCAGGAGGCCGACCTCAAGAACTGGAAGGCCAACAGGAAGAACGCCGGCTTCCTCCCCGAGGAGCGGGAGTGGCTCTCCCGGGTCCTCGACGAGGGCGACGGGGGGTACGTCGACGTCCTGCGCGCCCTCCACCCCGAGCAGGAGGGGCCCTACTCCTGGTGGTCCTACCGGGGGCGGGCCTTCGACAACGACAGCGGTTGGCGGATTGACCTGATCGTCAGTTCGCCTTGCTTGGCCGAGCGCTGCGTGAAGGCGTACGTGGAGCGGGCGGCGAGCCACGCGGAGCGGTGGAGCGACCACGCGCCCGTCACGGCCGTCTTCGACCTGTAGGGAGAGGCAGCGGAAAGCCCCGCCCGGCTGTGTTGCTCGCCGTCGCCGGACGGGGCCGCCTGGTGGGCGTCACGCGCGCCGTACGCCGCTGGGCGGGACCAGCCACTCCCGACCCCCACCCTCGGGCCACAAGAACGCCGTGGGGCGCTTGCGGCGCTCTCCGGGCGACTCGGCGGGGTCTTCGTGGTCAGGGATCACGTCACGCAGGATGCCGACCCTTCCGGCGTGGTCCCTGACCGGCCTGCCGATGTCCGCGCGGGTGACCATCAGTGCCCCTCGGGGTGGCGCCGCAAGTAGACGTTGCAGTCGCTCACGGTCGTCCAGTCGCCCACGATGCGAGCGTGGTCCCGTACGGCGGAGAGTTCGACGCAACCCGCGCACCCGTCGATGGGGTCCGGCTCCCTGTCCAGGTTCAGCGGCAGTTCGATCGGTGGAGTGCTGTATCGCGTGGGTTCGGTCATGGCGGGAGCGTGGCCCACCCCTGCGGATGTATCTCCCCTGCACGGCGGACAGTTGAGATGTCTGGCGCTAGGGTCGAAGAAAGCCCAAAAGGCAACGGCGAGGGGGTTGACTTGAACGCCGCTCTTCAGTCCGCCATGGAAGGCGCAGGCATGTCCACGCGGCAGTTAGCGTACCGGGTGGGGGTATCTGCGAAGCAGGTGGAACGATGGCTGGGCAATGCTGATCTGACACCACACGCAAGGAACCGAGCGGACGCCTGTCGGGCGCTGGGAGTGGACGAAGAGATGTTGTGGCCGAAGGCTGTGCAGGAACGAGTGAAGACCGGCACCGATCGAGAGCTGGTCCACAGCTACCCGTACCGGTCCGCGTGCCCGTCAACGGTCTGGACGGAACTTGTCGAGTCAGCACGCACGGAACTCTTTCTCGCCGGCTACACGAACTACTTTTTCTGGACCCAGGTACCCCACTTCGCGGACACGATCCGGCGCAAGGCTGAGGCAGGCTGCCGGGTCCGGTTCCTGGTGGGAGACCCGGACGGAGAGGTGACCCGCCAGCGGGAGACGATCGAGGATGTGGCCCTGTCGGTGTCCACACGCATCAGGATCACCCTGGAGCACCTGGATCGACTCGGCCCGCTCGAAGGGGTCGAGGCGCGCGTCTCCGCCCCGCTGGACGCCATCAACCACGTGAGCCTATCCGTGTTCCGCTTTGATGACGAAGCCCTGGTGACACCGCACCTCGCCCGACTCGTAGGCCATGACTCGCCGCTCCTGCACCTGCGTCGCCATAGCGGTGGGGGCATGTTCGACCGATTCGCGGAGCACGTTGAGGAGCTATGGGAGCGGGCCGTGCCCCAGGGCCTCTCTGCTCGCGCCTGAGCGCGCGCCCCAAGCGGACGGCGCTTCAAGAAGCGTCTTGTCCGGCGGCAGGCTGACGCGCCACGCTCACCCGGGCGCCCTCACCCCTCATGGCTTGCGGCCAGCGCTCATCAATGACCACCGCCGCTGCGCGGCAGGCACCACAGGCGCCCTCCCGCTCCGGCAGCCATAGAAAGTCGGACGGCGACATGCCGGCTACCTGGACGCCGCACAGAGTCTTGTCAAAGATGCCGAAGGCATGGGAGAGGTCAGCGTCGAGGCCGTCCGCAACGGCCCCCTCCCAGCGTGTCCCCATCGGCAGGTACGACGGCCGGGCTATCCCAGACCACTCGCCACCCACATGCGTGCTGGCGTAGCACCACGGGCAGGACCAGATCTCTTCCACCCATCGGGTCGGCGGCACCGGCCATCGCCACATCGCACCGCCACACACATCACAATCCACGAAGGCATCCTCACACCCCAGCGAAGACGGCTCCCGCCCGCCTGCCTGTCCGCCACGCACTGACAAGCTGCGGGACAGACAGAACGCCCGCGCGCTACTCGGCGTCGGCGAGCGCCCGGTACAGCGTCGCGCGGGACACTCCAAGCGCCTTGGCGACGACCGTGACGCTCTCCCCCTTGGCGCGGCGCGCCTTGGCCGCAGCGAGCTTGTCAGCGTTCATCACGGCCGGCCGTCCACCCGTACGCCCTTGAGCGCGGGCAGCGTCCAGACCGGCGCGGGTCCGGTCCTTGATCAGGCTGCGCTCGAACTCCGCCATTGCGCCGACCACTTGCAGCATGAGCCGCCCGTCTGGGGTGTTCGGGTCGATGCTCGCCAGCGCTCCCGTCAGCACCCGGAACCCGACTCCCCGCGCGGCAAGCGCGTCCACCATGTTCACCAGGTCGATCAGCGAGCGGGCGAACCGGTCCAGCTTCCACACACAGAGGGTGTCTCCGGGACGGACGTAGTCGAGCACGGCGGCGAGTTCGGGGCGGTCCGTGTTCTTCCCGCTCGCCTTGTCCGTGAAGATCCGGGCGCACCCCGCGTCAGTCAGCGCGTCATGCTGCAAGTGCGCTTCCTGGTCGTCGGTCGAGACTCGGGCGTAGCCGATGAGGTGTCCCGTGTTCGTGTCCATGGCGAGACCGTCTCATAACTAGTCTCAGAACCTCAATGGGTTTGGGCAAGTTGTGAGACGGGTTTTGCTACACGCTTCCGGAGGTCGGGAGATGGCGGCGGGACCGTCTCGATAACCATCGTTTGATAGACGCCTCGTTAACCGTCACGCACAGCAACTCCCCGCGCAAACAGACCAATCAGTCATGTGGGAGTTTTCCCTCCCTGCCGCTCTGACGGGAAGCGAGGAGGGGGCACCTCCGTGGGCCCACGTCCGGCAGCGCGGCAGCGAAAGCTGGCGCCCACGATGACGTGATGACGGATGAGGCCCTTGTTCTGTTTTTCTCTTATTTTTCTACGTGCAATCAAAAAAGTAGGGAGAACCGTCACTTCGCCATTGCTCTGCCGCCGAGAGAGCGCCAAGCCGGCGGCGCCCCCAGGGGGCGATCGCGACCCGCTGCCAGGTTCTTCCCGGCAACGGGCCGTGAACCGCGCTCAGGCCGACTCAGGGGGCCGTATCTCCCTGCTGCTGGACCCTCGCGCCCCGCAAGCCGATCGACAGGCGTTCCATTGCGCGGCGCTTCATGTCCGCCGGGCGTCCCCCTCGCTGACCCTTCGCACACTCCAGACGGGTTCCGGTGTCGAGCAGCATGAACCGTCGATCCCGGGCGTCGCTGATCCTCCAGTAATCAGCGTAGGTCTTCCCTGTGGGGACCAACTCCGTGCGTTCCTTCTGTACGGGAGTCGCTTCCAGGACCTCGGCGCGGCCCTCCAGTGCGTCCACCTGCTCCTGCCAGATGGCGAGGCCGACACGTGATCGCCTGGAATCGCGAACGGCGTACAGCTCACGGAGTTCGGTGGTGATCTCCTCCAGTTCGGGGCGGGGGTCGTAGCCGGGGTACGTCACCTGCTCCAGTACGGGGAAGCCTCCCCACTCCTGCAGGAACTCCCGTTCCGCGTACTCCTCCACCCAGTCGGTCTTGATGGCTGCCGGAGCCTCGCAGGGGAGTCCCTTGGTTCGGGCCCGGCATACGTACACCGAGTAGCCGTGTGCGGGGACCCGGTACATGCGGCCCTTGCAGGAGGCGCAGTGCAGAACACCGAGCAGGAGCGCGCCGGTGTCCTTTCGGGTCCCGGCTGCCCCCTTGGGGCGCTCACCGAGAGCGGTTTTGATCTCCTCGAACCGGTCTCGCGTCAGAATCGGGTCGGCGGTGATGCTCACCGGCAGGCCGTTGCGGTCCCGGACGATGGAGCCCGCGTAGGTCTGGTGGCCGAGGAGCGACGGGGAAAGAAGTACACGCTTGACGGTCTGGCCGACCCACTTGCGTCCCTTCGGGGTCCGCCCCTGCCGGACGTCGTTCCAGTCGCGAGGCGTCAGGATGCCTTCGCTGTTCAGATGGAACGCGATGGCGTTCGGGGCGCTGCCGTCCAGCAGCATCCGGATCACCGTCTCGATGGCTTCGACGCGCTGCGGGTCCTGGGCCAAGGTCCACCCCTCGCCGGCTGGACGCTGCACGGGCATGTATCCATACGGAGGGAGCCCTCCGGAGTACCGCCCCATGGCCCGAAGCGCCGCATTGGCGCTCGTGACGCGCTCCTTGATGGCCTGGCTCTCCATCTGTGCGGCAAAGGCCAGCAACATGATGATCAATTCGGACATGATCGAGGTCATGTCCAGCTCCAGTGAGCTGCCTCCCGGGCCCTCCGCGAAGACCAGCCGCTTGCCATGGCGCTTCGCCCAGCGCGTCAGCTCGGCCATGTCCCCCATGGAGCGGACGGCGCGGTCCAGCCGCCACCAGATGATCACGTCGAAGTCGTCGGGCCTGGCCAACCAGTCGCCCAGTTCCGGTCGTTCGAATGGAGTCGTCCTGGTGGCGGAGACGTCCAGATCCTCCGCGTAGCCGACGACCTCGGCGCCAAGACGTCTGGCCTCCGCCTCGCCGGCTTCCCGCTGGCGCTTGGGCGATGTCGATTCGTCGGTCCTGACGCTCAGCCGTACCGCGACGAGTGCCCGCAGGCGTGGGTGATCGTTATCCGTAAGGGTCATGTGAGTCCCCCTCCCGGAGCAAACTGTATCTTCATTTCAATGGGATGGCGGATCGACTACCAAATGGCCACGCCCGGGCTCGCCGCGAAGGCCGTCAAGGCGCACGTGGAGCGGGCCGCCACGCACGGGGAGCGGTGGAGCGACCACGCTCCCGTGTGTAGGGACCGGCAGCGGAAAGCCCCGCCCGGCTGGCTTGCTCGCCGCCGTCGGACGGGGCCGCGTGGGGGCACCTAAGCGCGGTTCACGCTTTCTGGCGGGGCCAGCCACTCACGGCCCCCGCCCTCGGGGCGTAAGAACGCCGTAGGGCGCTTCTGTCGCTCGCTCGGGAACTGGGCGGGGTCTTCGTAGTCCAGGATCACGTCCCGCAGGATGCCGACCCGTCCCGTTCGGTCTTCCGCGCGCTGCCCGATGTCCGCCGAGGTGACCATCAGTGCCCCTCGGGGTGGCGCCGCATGAAGATGTTGCAGTCACTCACGGTCGCCCAGTCGCCCACGACGCGAGCACGGCCCCGTACTGCGGCGAGCTCAGCGCAACCCGCACACCCCTCGGCGGGGTCCGGTTCCCGCTCCAGGTCCAGCGGCAGTTCGATCGGCGGGGTGCTGTAGCGCGTGGGCTCACTCATGGCCCGATCGTCGCGCCGGTCATCAGGACGGGGGAACCTCGTACGTTTCCCAGTTCGGGACGTCCCGTCGCGTGTAGAACGTCCCTTGGGATGTCCGGGAGTCGAGGGGGCGCACGTATGCAGAACGAGCGACTTCGAGCCGTCATGGAGGCCGGCGGTTGGACGTACGCCGCTCTGGCCGACGTCACGGGCGTCGACCCCAAGTCCGTGGAACGGTGGGTCAACCTCGGGCGCACTCCGCGCCGGGCAACTGCACTGGCGGCAGCGGCAGCGCTCGGGGAAGACGTGCATGTCCTGTGGCCGGCACTCCGGCAGGCGCGTGCCGCACGCGCTGTCAGCCCCGAACTCGTCGCCTTGTACGGGCAGCGGGCGGATCTTCCCGTGTCGGTCTTCGTTGATCTCCTCTCCCAGGCGCGGCAGCGAATCGACGTGCTGGTGTACGCGGCCGTCTTCCTGCACGAGGCGTACCCCCGCCTCAACGACCTCCTGCGCGAACGGGCCGACGACGGATGCACGATCCGCATCGCAGTGGGTGACGCCGACGACCCCAACGTCCAGCAGCGCGGACGGGAAGAGAAGTTCGGCCACGGCATCGAATCCCGCTGCCGACTCGCGCTCCTGCATTACCGGCCCCTGGCGGACGTACCGGGAATCGAGCTGCGCACCCACGGAACGACCCTCTACAACAGCCTGTACCTCGCCGACGATCAGGTGCTGGTCAACGCACACGTGTGGGGCGTCAACGCCTACGGCGCGCCCGTGTGGCACCTCCGGCGCCACGGCGACGGGGGCATGTTCGACACCTACGCGGGGAGCTTCGACGCCGTATGGGAAACGGCCCACCCCGTGGAAGGCTGAGCGTCGTGGCACGAACCGAGTACTACGACGATCCGAACGCCCCCCGGCCGAACAGCCTGGTCGTGGCAGCCTCTGCCGTCGTCACCGACGGGGAGGGCCGCGTACTCCTCCAGCGGCGCCGGGACAACAACTTGTGGGCGCTACCGGGCGGAGCCGTGGACATGGACGACTCCCTGCCCGGTGCGGCCGTGCGAGAGGTCAAGGAAGAGACCGGTCTGGACGTCGAGATCACGGGCCTCGTCGGCACGTACACCGACCCCCGCCATGTCATCGCGTACAGCGACGGAGAAGTGCGCCGACAGTTCAACGTCTGCTTCACCGCCCGGGTTGTCGGCGGCACCCTGGCCATCTCCGACGAGAGCACGGAACTCCGCTTCGTGGCACCCGAAGAAATCGACTCGCTCTCCATGCACCACACGCAACGACTGCGCATCCGGCACTTCCTGGAACACCGCGCCTTCCCGTACCTGGGATAGGGGATACAGGTCGCGGGGGCGTCAGCAACCCAGCCGCTTACCCGCACCGGTGGCGGATCGACTACCAGATCGCCACGCCCGGGCTCGCCGCGAAGGCCGTCAAGGCGCACGTGGAGCGGGCCGCCACGCACGGGGAGCGGTGGAGCGACCACTCTCCCGTGACGGCCGTGTACGACCTGTAGCGGCGGGGCGGGGCGGGACGGGGCGGTCTCCCGCCGTCGGTCGCCGTGCGTGCCGGGGGCGGGAGACCGGCCCGTCCCCGTCCCGTCAGGGGGCTTCGCGCAGGCGCCTGTCCAGGGCCAGTGACAGTTCCGCCTCCACCACGCTCTTGGCGAGCGGGCGCATGCGCCACGGGTCGTTCTCGGCGGCGTGGGTGCGGAGGAGTTCGGTGAAGAGCTCGGCGAGCGCCTCGGCGTGTTCGCGGACGCGGGCGCCCGCCTTGAGGACCTCGGCGAGCGGGACGCCCTCCCGGACGAGGGCGGCGGAGACGTCGAGGAGGCGTCGGCTGATGTGGACGATCTCCTCGCCGTCGGTGACCAGGTAGCCGAGGTCGAGTGCGGTGGCGAGGTTCTCGGCGGTGACCTCTCCGGCGAAGTGGTCGGCGAGTTCCTCGGGGGTCAGGCGGACCGGCTCCTCCTCCGAGGGGGCGGGCAGGGCGAGGACCTCGCGGACGTTGCGCCCGCTCTCGAAGGCGGCGGTGAGGTCGGCGATGCCGTTGAGGGTGTGGCCGCGTTCCAGGAGGGCGGCGATGGTGCGGAGTCGGGCGAGGTGGTTGTCGTCGTACCAGGCGATCCTGCCTTCGCGGCGGGGTGGCGGGATCAGGCCGCGTTCGCGGTAGAAGCGAAGGGTGCGCACGGTGATGCCGGCGGCGGAGGCCAGCTCTTCCATGCGGTACTCGCGCGCGGGGCCGACCGTCGGGGCGTCGCCCGCGCCCCCGTCCGCCGTGTCGCGCGGGCCGTCCTGTGCGCCCGTCTCGGGACGTGATCCTTCTGCCACGGTCGCCAGCCTATGTTGTACCGCCGGTAACTTTCCCTCGCCGGACCCCTACCGCTCGGTATGGAGCTGCTCTACAGTCCCGACTGTGCCAGTGATTGCTGGCGTAATTGGTTGGTGTGCGGGAGGCGGCATGGCGAAGCACGAGCACGTACGGGTGGCGGTGATCGGATCGGGATTCGGTGGCCTCGGCGCCGCCGTCCGGCTCCGCCGCGAGGGGATCACCGACTTCGTGGTCCTGGAACGGGCCGACTCCGTGGGCGGCACCTGGCGCGACAACAGCTACCCCGGCTGCGCCTGCGACGTCCCCTCCCACCTGTACTCCTTCTCCTTCGCGCCCAACCCCGACTGGCCCCGGACCTTCTCCGGCCAGCGGCACATCCGCGCCTATCTGGAACACGTCACCGACACCTTCGGGATCCGTCCCCACCTGCGCCTGAACCACGAGGTGCTGCGCATGGAGTGGGACGCCGAGGCGCTGTGCTGGGAGATCGAGACGAGCTCCGGATCCTTCAGCGCCGAGGTCGTCGTCTCCGCGACCGGCCCGCTCTCCGACCCCAAGATCCCCGACGTCCCGGGCCTCGCTGACTTCCCCGGCAAGGTCTTCCACTCGGCCCGCTGGGACCACGACTACGACCTCACCGGCAAGCGCGTCGCCATGATCGGCACCGGCGCCTCCGCCATTCAGATCGTGCCCGCGATCCAGCCGAAGGTGGGCCGGCTGACCCTCTTCCAGCGCACGCCCCCGTGGGTGATGCGCCGCATGGACCGGGCCATCACCGGACCCGAACGCTGGCTCCACCGCGCCCTGCCCGCCACCGGCACCCTCCGCCGCGGCCTGCTCTGGGGCATCCGCGAGCTCCAGGTCGGCGCCTTCACCAAGCACCCGGGCGAGCTGGGCCTGGTCGAGCGGCTCGCCAAGGCCAACATCGCCAAGTCCGTCAAGGACCCGGTGCTGAGGGAGAAGCTGACCCCCTCGTACCGCATCGGCTGCAAGCGCATCCTGCTGTCCAACACCTACTACCCGGCGGTGGCCCAACCCAACGTCGACGTCGTCGCCTCCGGGCTCCGCGAGGTCCGCGGCTCGACCCTCGTCGGCGCGGACGGGACCGAGACCGAGGTCGACGCGATCGTCTTCGGCACCGGCTTCCACGTCACCGACATGCCGATCGCCTCCCGCGTCATCGGTGCCGACGGCCGCTCGCTCGCCGAGGTCTGGAAGGACGGCATGGCCGCACTGCGCGGTGCCACCGCGGCCGGCTTCCCCAACTTCATGACGATCATCGGCCCCAACACGGGCCTCGGGAACTCCTCGATGATCCTCATGATCGAGTCCCAGCTCAGCTACATGGCCGACTACCTGCGCCAGCTCACCATGCTCGGGGGGCGCGCCGCCCTGGCCGTCCGGCCCTCCGCCGTCGGCGCCTGGAACCGCAAGGTGCAGAACCGGATGGAGCGGACCGTCTGGAAGTCCGGCGGCTGCGAGAGCTGGTACCTCGACGCCAACGGCCGCAACACCACGCTCTGGCCGGGGACGACCGGGGAGTTCCGGCGCGAGACCCGACGGGTCGACCTCTCCGAGTACGAGGTGATCCGCGCCCCCCGCCCCGCCCCGGCCCTCGCCACCCGGAACGGCACCGGGGAGAAGGCCCGGAAGGCGCCCCAGGAGGCCGCCGGCACCCCGAAGGCCCCGCCGAAGAACCCCCGGAAGACCTCGCACGAGACCCCGCAGAAGACGGAGGCGGCCCAGTGAACCGGCACCTGACCCCGCTCCCCGCGTCCCGCTCCCTGACGGCCCTCTCCGCCGACGGCTCGCCGATCCACGTCGAGGTGTACGGCCCCGAGGGCGCGCCCGCCGTGGTCCTCGCCCACGGCTGGACCTGCTCGATCGCCTTCTGGTCCGCACAGATACGCGCCCTCGCCGCCGATCACCGGGTCATCGCCTACGACCAGCGCGGTCACGGACGGTCCCCCGAGCCCGGCTCCGGCGGGTACTCGACCACGGCGCTCGCCGACGACCTGGAGGCGGTGCTCGCGGCGACCCTCGGCCCCGGGGAGCGGGCCGTCCTGGCCGGTCACTCGATGGGCGGCATGACGATCATGGCGGCTGCCGAGCGGCCCGCCCTGAAGCAGCACGCCGCCGCGGTCCTGCTCTGTTCCACCGGACCCTCGCGGCTGACCGCCGAGGCCACCGTCGTTCCGCTGCGGCCGGGCGGTCTGCGGACCCGGCTGACCGGCGCCGTCCTCGGGGCGAAGGCGCCGCTCGGCCCGGTCAACGCCGTCTCGAAGAAGGTCCTCAAGTACGCGACGATGGGACCGGGTTCGGCGCCGGAGAAGGTCGAGGCCTGCGCCCGGATCGTGCACGCCTGTCCGCGCCGGGCCCGGTACGGCTGGTCGCAGGTCCTGGCCGGACTCGACCTGGAGCGGGGGCTGCGGGCGCTGCGGCTCCCGGTGGCCGTGCTCGTCGGCAGCGCCGACCGGCTCACCCCGCCCGTCCACTCCCGGGCGATGGCGGACGCCCTGCCCCACTGCACGGGGCTCGTCCAGCTGGCCGGCATGGGCCACATGACCCCGGTGGAGGCCCCGGAGGCCGTCACCGCGCAGATCCGCGAACTGACCCTCACGTACCTGGGCGTGAAGGAGAACGAGGAGGCAGAGGCATGAGCAGGACGAGCCTGGAAGGGCAGGTCGCGGTCATCACCGGAGGCGCGCGCGGCGTCGGGGAGCTCCTCGCCCGCAAGCTCTCCGCGCGCGGTGCGAAGATCGCGCTGGTCGGCCTGGAGCCGGAGCTGCTCAAGGAGGTCGCCGGGCAGTTGCACACGGAGGCCGACTGGTGGCACGCCGACGTCACCGACCACGAGGCGATGGCCCGGGTCGCGGCCGAGGTGAAGGAGCGGTTCGGGAAGGTCGACGTCGTCGTCGCCAATGCGGGGGTCGCGGCGGGCGGGCCCTTCGTCGAATCCGATCCGGTCGCCTGGCGGCGGGTCATCGAGGTCAACCTGATCGGCGGCGCGGTGACGGGGCGGGCGTTCCTGCCCGTCCTCATGGAGTCCCGGGGCTACTTCCTCCAGATCGCCTCGCTCGCGGCCATCACCCCGGCCCCGATGATGACGGCCTACTGCGCCTCCAAGTCGGGCGTCGAGGCCTTCGCCCACAGCCTGCGCGCCGAGGTGGCGTACAAGGGCGTGAAGGTCGGCGTCGGTTACCTCTCCTGGACCGACACGGACATGGTGCGGGGGGCGGACCAGGACGACGTGATGAAGGAGCTGCGGCAGCGGCTGCCGTGGCCCTCGAACCGCACGTACCCGCTGGGTCCGGCCGTCGACCGGATTGTGGCGGGCATCGAGCGGCGCTCGGCGCACGTGTACGCCCAGTGGTGGCTGCGCGGGATGCAGTCGATCCGCGGCTACCTGCCCGGCCTGATCGCCACGGTCGGCCGTCGGGAGGTGGAGCGCTTCGAGCCGCGCCTGGGGTCGGTCTCCAAGGGCCTGGTGGGTGCGGGCGGGGCGGCGGACGAGCAGGCGCGGAAGGGGCACGTCTGACGGCGGGGGCACACCGACCGGAACTGATCGAAATGCGTGGAATGTTCGCTCGTGCAAGGCTGGTCGAGGCCGGCGGGGCACATCGCCCCGGCCCCCCTCGACACCCTTCTAGGAGGGAACCTTCATGGGCATGGCAGACCAGTTCAAGGACAAGGCGGAGCAGCTCAAGCAGCAGGCCAAGCAGGCCGCGGGCAGGGCGAAGGACGAGGCTTCCGAGCGCGCCTCCCAGGGGCGGGGGCGCCCCGAGGAGAACCGGCGGGCCGAGCAGGAGGCCCAGGACCGCCTGAACCAGGACTACGACGCCTGACGTCGACCCGTCCGTGACGACGGCGCACCCGGAACCCCGGGTGCGCCGTCGTGCGTGGGGCGGTTCCGCCCGGGCCGGCCGTCGCCGGTCGGATCGCTGCCGGCGGGTGACGAGGAGCCGTCGGGGCGGGCGGGTGGCCGGTCGCGGGAGCCGCTCGGTTCTCCCGGTGCGCCGGCACGCCGTGCGCCGCGCGGGAATTGACCGCCGGCGATTCGAAAGGTTGTACACGCGGGGCGGCGGATCTTCGTACGGTGGCCGCCATGGACCTACTTGAGCGACTGCGATTCGACCACGCCCCGGCCCTGCTCGCGTTCGAGCGGGAGAACCGGGCCTTCTTCGCCGCGCGGGTGCCCGACCGGGGGGACGCCTATTTCGAAGGGTTCGACGACCGGCACCGGGAGTTGATCGAGGCGCAGGAGGCGGGCGAGATCCACTTCCACGTGCTGGTCGGCGGGGGCGGGGAGATCCTGGGGCGGGTGAACCTGGTGGACGTGGACGCCACCGCGGGCAGTGCCGAGCTCGGTTTCCGGCTCGCCGAGAAGGCGACCGGACGCGGCTTGGCCACCTGGGGGGTGCGGGAGGTGTGCCGGCTGGCCGTCGAGCAGTACGGGCTCGCTCGGCTGACCGCCCTGGTGGCCCTGGGCAACGGCGCGTCCAGCGCCGTGCTCGCCCGGGCCGGGTTCGGGGCCGTGGGGGCCGTGACGCTCGACGACGGAGCACCGGGCACCGCCTACGAGCTGGAACTGGGCCCGGCGCCGTGGACGCCGGCTTGGTGAGGGTGCCGGCTTGGTGACGGGGCCCGACCGTCCCGGTCCCCGTCCCGGGGCGCGGGACCGGGACGGTCCGCTCAGGTCGCGGGGCGCGGGGGCAGCTTCGGGCGGGAGCGGTCCGGGAGGGACTCGTAGCCCGGGGGGCTCGCCGCCGGGGTCTCGGCGAGGAGCGAGAGGGCGAGGTGGACCGCGTCGTCGAGTTGGGCGTACCGGCCCTCGGCCCAGTCGAGGGGGGTGCGCAGCGCTGCGATGTCGGGTTCCACGCCGTGGTTCTCCAGGGACCAGCCGTACTCGGGGAACCAGGCCGCGTTCATCGGCACGGTGATCTGGGTCCCGTCGCCGAGCCGGTGTCGGCCGGTCATCCCGACGACCCCGCCCCAGGTGCGCTGTCCCACGATCGGGCCGAGTCCGAGGAGTTTGAAGGCGGCGGTGATCATGTCGCCGTCGGAGGAGGTGGCCTCGTCGGCGAGGGCGACGACGGGGCCGCGCGGGGCGTTGGAGGCGTACGAGACGGGTTGGGCGTTCCGGGTGAGGTCCCAGCCGAGGATCCGGCGGGTCAACTTCTCGATGACGAGTTCGCTGATGTTGCCGCCGGCGTTGCCGCGCACGTCGACGATGAGGGCGGGGCGGGAGACCTCCATGCGCAGGTCGCGGTTGAACTGGGCCCAGCCGGAGCCGCCCATGTCGGGGATGTGGAGGTAGCCGCAGCGCCCGCCGCTGAGTTCGCGGACCACGGCCCGCCGTTTGGCGACCCAGTCCTGGTAGCGCAGTGGGCGTTCGTCGACCAGCGGGACGACGGCGACGCGTCGGGCCCGCCCCTCGCCTTCGGCGGGGGTGAAGGTGAGTTCGACGGTGGTGCCGCCGGTGCCGGAGAGCAGCGGGTAGGGGCCGGTGACGGGGTCCACGGGCCGGCCGTCGACGTGGGTGAGGACGGCGCCCTCGCGGATGCCGGTGCCGGCGAGCGGGGAGCGGGCCTTGGAGTCGGAGGACTCGCCGGGCAGGATCCGCTTCACCGTCCACCCGGACTCCCGGGGCACCAGGTTGGCCCCGAGCAGGCCCATCGGTCGTTGGTAGTGCGGCGGGCCCTCGTTGCGGCGTCCGGGGGTGACGTACGCGTGCGAGGTGCCGAGTTCGCCCAGCACCTCGCGCAGCAGGTCGGCGAACTCGTCGGGGGAGGAGACCCGTTCGACCAGCGGACGGTACTGGTCGAGGACGGCCGTCCAGTCGACCCCGCCCATGTCGGGCTCCCAGAAGTAGTCGCGCACGATCCGGCCGGCCTCGTCGAAGGCCTGGCGCCATTCGGCGCCCGGGTCGATCTCGTGCAGGATGCGTCGCAGGTCCAGGTAGACGGTGGAGTCGCCGTCCCCGGGCTCGGTGGCGGGCACGGCCCGCAGGTCGCCCTCGTCGGCGACCACGAGTCGGGTGCCGTCGCCGCTGACCGCGAACCAGTCCAGGTCCTTGGCGAGTTCGCCCTTGCGCGCCTTGACGATGGAGAAGTGTTCCAGGGTGGGGCGGCCCGAGGTGTCGGCCGGGTTGGCGAAGGTCTCGCCGAGCGCTCCCGAGATGGGCCAGCGCAGCCAGACCAGGCCGCCGCCGTTGACCGGGTGCAGCGCCGAGTACTTGGAGGCGGTGACGGGGAAGGGGGTGACCCGTTCGGCGAGGCCCTCGATCTCGACGGTGACGGTGCCGTCGGCGGACTCGGCGTCGTCGGTGGGGTCGAGGCCGCCGGCGGCCGGCCGCCCGTCGGGGAGCAGGGCGAAGGGGGAGGGCGTGGCGGAGGAGAGCGGCACGAGGTAGGGGCGGCAGCCGAGCGGGAAGGACAGGTCGCCGGTGTGCACGTCGTACACCGGGTCGAAGCCCCGCCAGGAGAGGAAGGCGAGGTAGCGGCCGTCCCGGGTGAAGACGGGGTTCTCGTCCTCGAAGCGCCCGTTGGTGACGTCGATGACGGTGCGGGCGCCGGGGCCGGAGATCCGGGCCATCTTGATGGACCGCAGGGAGCGGCCGATGCCGGGGTGGGACCAGGTGAGCCAGGCGCCGTCGGGGGAGAAGGCGAGGTCGCGGACGGGGCCGTTGACGGAGCTGATCAGCTCCGTCACCTCGCCGTTGGAGTCCTCGGTGACGTCGAGGAGGAGCAGCCGTCCGTCGTGGGAGGCGAGGGCGAGCCGCTCTCCGTCCGGGTCGGCGACCAGTTCCTCCACCCGGCCGAGGTCGCCGGAGGCGAGCCTGCGGG
Organism: Streptomyces sp. NPDC058872; assembly: GCF_042743065.1. Classification (NCBI taxonomy): domain Bacteria; kingdom Bacillati; phylum Actinomycetota; class Actinomycetes; order Kitasatosporales; family Streptomycetaceae; genus Streptomyces; species Streptomyces sp. NPDC058872. The sequence continues at coordinate 28,071 of NZ_JBHYMK010000042.1, read as the reverse complement.
GCGGCCGGTCGCCGCTGGCCCGCGGCAGGTAGGCGATCTCGACGGCGTCCTCGCCCTCGGCGTCGGTGACGTAGGCGACCTGGCCGCCGCTGCCGAGCATCTCGGGGAGTCTGACCCGGACGCCGGGGGAGTCGATGATCGTGCGGGCGGGTCCGTCGCGGTGGGTGAGCCAGTACAGGCTGCCGCGCACCGAGACGGCGCTGGCCCGGCCGGTTTCGTCGACCGAGAGCGCGTCGACGTGGTGGGCGGCGGGCACTTGGTAGGGGCGCCGGCCGACGCGCTGGCCGCCGAGCCGCACCTCCAGTCGGCGGGGGCGGGAGTCGGCGGTGAGGGTGTCGACGATCCACAGTTCGCCCGCGCACTGGTAGACGACGCGGCGGCCGTCGGTGGAGGCGTGCCGGGCGTAGAAGTCGTCGTGGTCGGTGTGGCGGCGCAGGTCGGTGCCGTCGGGCAGACAGGAGTAGAGGTTGCCGATGCCCTCGTGGTCGGAGAGGAAGGCGATCCGCCCGGCGACGGCCATGGGGGCGGCGAGGTGGCCGCCGATGTCGGGCAGCAGTCGCTTGCCGTGGAGCCAGAGGCGGCCGGTGGCGCCGCCCAGGTACCGCTTCCAGGCGGCCGGTTCGTGCGGCGGCTTTCCGGTGAGCAGGAGGGTGCGGCGTTCCCCGCCGTGCCCGTTGCCCTCGGTCGGGCCGCTGCCTTCGGCCGGGGCGGTCGCCCCGCTGATGACGGCGTCGTCGGTGACGGCGATGTCGGAGACGGGGCCCCAGGGCAGCCGGCCGCCGGGGGAGCCGTCGGTGGGGACGGTGTAGGCCCAGGAGTAGTACGAGAAGGGCTGCCCGTGCGAGGAGACCGCCAGGATGTCGGAGCGGCCGTCCTTGCCGGGGGGCGTCCAACCGCAGACCCGGGTGTCGGTGGAGCCCCAGTAGGTGAGCCGTCGGGGTGAGCCGCCGTCGATGGGGACGAGGTGGATCTCGGGGTCGAGGCTGCGCCAGTTCGTGTACGCGATGTGCCGGCCGTCCGGTGAGAAGCGCGGGTGGCCGACCCGCGTCCGGTCGATGGTCAGGCGCCAGGCGCGGCCGGGGCGGTAGCCCTCGGGGACGAGGGGCGCGACCCACAGGTCGTCCTCGGCGGCGAAGCACAGCAGGTCGTCGTGGAGGTGCGGAAAACGGAGATACGCGACGTCGTCACTCACCCGTTCATGCTTTCCGCGCGGAGGGGGTGCGGCAACTCGTACGTGCTTGCGGGCGGTCCCTCCCGTGTGGCCCAGGACACGTGCGAAACGGTTTCGTTTCGCTCTACCCGGGGGTACCTTCGTACTGTACGAAACCGTTTCGTTCGGATCGGAGGCCGACCGTGGCACGCAGCAGACTCACTCCCGAGCGGGAGTCCGAGCTGTACACGGCCGTGCTCGACCTCCTCCGCGAGGTCGGCTACGACGCCCTCACCATGGACGCCGTCGCCGCCCGCACCCACTCCAGCAAGGCCACCCTCTACCGCCAGTGGGGGAGCAAGCCGGAACTCGTCGCCAGGGCGCTCCGCCACAACAAGCCGGTCAGCATCACCGAGATCGACACCGGCTCGCTGCGCGGAGACTTCCACGCCCTGATGGAGCGGACCGACGACTGCCAGATGGAGAAGGACTCCGCGCTGATGCGGGGCCTGGCCCATGCCGTCCACAACAACCCCGAACTGCTCCAGGCCCTGCGCGAGCTGCTCATCGAACCCGAAATGAGGGGTCTCGAAGAGGTGCTCGGACGCGCGGTCCGGAGGGGCGAGGTCGACGCCGACAACCCGGCGCTGAAGCTCGTCCTGCACATGCTGATCGGCGCGTTCATCGCCCGCCCCCTGATCGAGGACCAGCCGGTCGACCGCGCCTTCCTCACCTCGTACGTCGACGCCGTGGTGCTCCCCTCACTCGGCGTCTGACCGCTTCGGCGGTCCTGCTCCACCCCCTCTCCACCTGACGACGAACCGCTCACGCCGTCGGGCCGGCTCCCCATGCCCTGTCCCACCCCAACACCGGGAGTACGCCCCCGTGGCCACGTTCCTCTACAAGTTGGGCCGCGCCGCCTTCCGGCGCCGACGGCTCGTCGCCCTCCTCTGGGTGGCGCTGCTCGCGGTCGCCGGAATCGGTGCCGCCACCGCGCCCGCCCCCACCTCCAGCTCCTTCTCGATCCCCGGCACCGAGGCACAGCGCGCCTTCGACCTGCTCGAAGAGCGCTTCCCGGGCGCCGGAGCCGACGGGGCCACCGCCCGCGTCGTCTTCCAGGCCCCCGAGGGCGAGAAGATGACCGACCCGGCGCACAAGGCCGTCGTCGAAGAGACCGTCGCGGCGCTCAAGTCCGGCTCGGACCAGATCGTCTCGGTCACCGACCCCTACACCGCGCAGGCCGTCTCGCAGAACGGCTCCACCGCCTACGTCTCGGTCTCCTACGAGGTCAACGCCATGGAGCTGACCGACGAGACCCGCGAGGCCCTGACCCGGGCCGGGCAGGACGCACAGGGCAAGGGACTCACCGTCGAGGTCGGTGGTGACGCCCTGCAGAGCATGCCCGAGACCGGCGCCGGCGAGGTCGTCGGCGTCGTCATCGCCGGCATCGTGCTCGCCCTCACCTTCGGTTCGCTCGTCGCCGCCGGACTCCCGCTGCTCACCGCGGTCATCGGCGTCGGCATCGGGGTCTCCTCGATCACCGCGCTCGCCAAGGTCCTCGACCTGGGCACCACCACGTCCACCCTCGCGATGATGATCGGCCTCGCGGTCGGCATCGACTACGCCCTCTTCATCGTCTCCCGCTACCGCGCGGAGCTCGCCGAGGGCCGCGCGCACGAGGAGGCCGCGGGCCGCGCGGTCGGCACGGCCGGCTCCGCCGTCGTCTTCGCCGGGCTCACCGTGGTCATCGCCCTCGTCGGCCTGGCCGTCGTCAACATCCCGATGCTCACGAAGATGGGCTTCGCCGCCGCGGCCACGGTCGTGATCGCCGTACTGATCGCGCTCACCCTGATCCCGGCCCTGCTCGGCTTCGCCGGGGAGAAGGTCTTCGGCCGCAAGCAGCGCAGGAACGCGGACGGGGGCGCCGGGGGCAAGGCGGACGACAAGCCCAACGGCGGCACCCGCTGGGCCCGCTTCGTCATCCGGCGACCGGTCCTGGTGCTGCTCCTCGGCGTCCTCGGCCTCGGCGCGGTCGCCCTGCCCGCGGCCTCCCTGGAGATGGGCCTCCCGGACGACGGCGCCAAGCCGACCTCCACCTCCGAGCGCCGGGCGTACGACATCCTGTCCGACGGCTTCGGTCCCGGCTTCAACGGCCCGCTGCTCGTCGTCGTGGACGGCGACAAGGCCACCGCCGACCGGACCGTCTCCACGATCAAGCGCCTCGACGGTTGGGCTGCGGTCACCCCGGCCACCCCGAACGAGGCCGGTGACGCCGCGATGATCACCGTGGTCCCGAAGGACCGGCCGTCCTCGGTGGCGACCGAGGACCTGGTCCACGACATCCGGGACGCCACCGGGGACGAGGTCCTCGTCACCGGCGCCACCGCGATGAACATCGACTTCTCGCAGAAGATGAACGACGCCCTGGTGCCCTACCTGGCCCTCGTCGTCGGCCTCGCCTTCGTGCTCCTGACCCTGGTCTTCCGCTCGGTCCTCGTCCCGCTGAAGGCGGCCCTCGGCTTCCTGCTCTCGGTGGTCGCGGCCCTCGGCGCGGTCGTCGCGGTCTTCCAGTGGGGCTGGCTCGGCAGCCTCTTCGGGGTGGAGCAGACCGGCCCGATCATGTCGATGATGCCGATCTTCATGGTGGGCGTCGTCTTCGGCCTCGCGATGGACTACGAGGTCTTCCTCGTCACCCGGATGCGCGAGGGGTACGTGCACGGCCAGCGGCCCGGCGAGGCGATCGTGACCGGCTTCCGGCACAGCGCCCGGGTGGTCACCGCCGCCGCAGTGATCATGATCGCGGTCTTCTCCGGCTTCATCGGCATGGACGACCAGATGATCAAGATGATCGGCTTCGGCCTGGCCGTGGCGGTCCTCTTCGACGCCTTCGTGGTCCGCATGGCGATCGTCCCGGCCGTCCTGGCGCTCCTCGGCCACAAGGCCTGGTGGCTGCCGAAGTGGCTGGACCGGATCCTGCCGAACGTGGACGTGGAGGGCGAGGGCCTCGCCACGGCCGCCGCCGGTGCCGATGCGGCGGAGCCGGACCTCGTGAAGGTCTGATCCCCGGGACCGCTTTCCCGCGCATCCCCGGGACCGCTTTCCCGCGCATGTCCCGCGTACGCCGTCAGTGGGTCGTCGTCGACCTGCCGGCGGCGTACGTGTGCTTGAGGAAGCGGAGCAGGGCGGTCGTGTCGAACTGGACGACCGTGACCCCGTCGTCCCGGTGGAGCTCGACGACCGTCTGCACCCGGCCGCAGGGCCAGACCCCGATGTCCCCGCGGCGTATCGGAGTGCGCAGGCCCGTTTCGAGCAGGCTGCGGGGGAAGGACCACTCGGCGGCGTCGGGGAAGACGAAGTGGACGGTCGGGGGAGAGGAGTCCGGTGCGTAGCGCAGTGCCACGGGCACGGGTCGGGACAGCGGGGCGTCACTGATGATCCGCCCCTTCGCACGGTCATCGACGGCGCGGTCGTCCGCGCGGTCGTCTACGGCGGGCATCGGAGACTCCTCACATTTGTCCTCTTATCGACTAATCGTTCCACTCCTTCCCGGGAAGCGCCCGGCTCATGCCCCCTTACTTTCCGTGAGGGCGAACGGTGGGTGGTGGCGCGCGGTCACGACGGGCCGGTGGGAGGGGCGACGGAGCCGCGAGGAGCGCCTCGATCGGGGGCGGTCGGGGGGCGCGGGGGGCGCGGGGGGCGGGGCGCCGGGGTGCCGGGGCGCGGCGTCGAGGGGGAGGGGTGGCCATGATGTGACCCATGCGCTCTTGCAAGCTCTTTGCAGGAGCGCTCTATCATTCCGGACGTGCATGTACCTGACGGATTCATCAACGCCCCCGTATCGGCCGCCGCCGGAGTCCTCGCAGCCGGCGCCGTCGCCGTCAGCCTGCGCGGAGCCCGCCGCGAGCTCGGGCAAGGCCCCGGAGGAGACCGGACCGCACCACTGGCCGGCCTGGTCGCGGCCTTCATCTTCGCCGTCCAGATGCTGAACTTCCCGGTCGCCGCCGGGACCAGCGGCCACCTCCTCGGCGGTGCGCTCGCCGCCATCCTCGTCGGCCCCTGGACCGGCGTCCTGTGCATCGCCGTCGTCCTCCTGATGCAGGGCGTCCTCTTCGCCGACGGCGGCCTCACCGCCCTCGGCGTGAACATCACCGTGATGGGCGTCGTCACCGTGGTCACGGCCTACGCCCTCTTCCGCGGGCTGGTCCTCCTGCTGCCGCGGACCCGCCGCTCGGTGGCCGTCGCCTCGTTCGCCGCCGCACTCGTCTCGGTGCCCGCCGCGGCAGCCGCCTTCACCCTCATCTACGCGATCGGCGGCACCACCGACGTCCCCGTCACCCAGGTGCTCACCGCCATGGTCGGCGTCCACGTCCTCATCGGCATCGGCGAGGCCGCCATCACCATGCTGACCGTCGGCGCCGTCCTCGCCGTCCGCCCCGACCTGGTGTACGCCGCCCGCGGCCTGACCGCCCCGCTCAAGCTCCGCATCGGCGGCGAACTCGTCGACGCCCACCCCGCAGCCCCGGCGCCCGCCGCCTCCCCGGGGAAGCCGAGGAAGCTGTGGATCGGCGGGCTGGTCACCGCCCTCGTCCTCGCCGGCTTCGTCTCCTTCTACGCCTCTGCCAGCCCCGACGGGCTGGAGAAGGTCGCCGCCGACCAGGGCATCGACAAGAACGTCCAGGAGCACGCCGCCGCGGACTCCCCGCTCGCCGACTACGGCGTCAAGGGCATCGAGCTCCCCCGGGTCGCCGTCGGCCTCGCGGGCGCGATCGGCGTCGGCGCGACCCTCGCGGTCGGCTCCGGCCTCTTCTGGCTCGTGCGCCGCCGCACCACCGTCGCCCCGGAGGCCTGACATGGGAGCGGGGCACGCCCACAAGCTCTACCGGCACGCGCGGTCGCCGGTCCACGAGCTGCCCCCGCACACCAAGCTCGCCGCCGTCCTCGGCTTCGTCGTGGTCGTCGTCTCGACGCCCCGCGAGGCCGTCTGGGCCTTCGCCCTCTACGCCGCGCTCCTCGCGGGCGTCGCCGCGAAGGCCCGGGTCCCGGCCGGCTTCCTGCTCAAGCGGCTGCTCATCGAGGTCCCCTTCGTCGCCTTCGCGCTGCTCATGCCCTTCGTCGTCCCCGGCGAGACGACCACCGTCCTCGGGGTCTCGCTGAGCGTCCCCGGACTGTGGGGCGCCTGGAACGTCCTCGCCAAGGGCACCCTCGGCGTCGCCGCCTCCGTGCTCCTCGCCTCCACCACCGAACTGCGCGCCCTGGTCCTCGGCCTCCAGCGGCTGAAGCTGCCGCCGATGCTCGTCCAGATCGCGGCCTTCATGATCCGGTACGGCGACGTCATCACCGACGAGATGCGCCGGATGTCCGTCGCCCGCCGCTCGCGCGGCTTCGAGGCGAAGGGCGTGCGCCACTGGGGCGTCCTCGCCAAGTCCGCCGGCGCGCTCTTCATCCGCTCCTACGAGCGGGGCGAACGCGTCCACCTCGCCATGGTCAGCCGCGGCTACACCGGCACCATGCCGGTCATCGACGAGGTGACCGCCACCCGGGCCCAATGGCTCAGGGCCGCCGCCCTCCCCCTCACCGCACTGCTGATCTGCCTCCTCGGATGGACGACCACATGACCACCCACCCCTCCCTGGACGTCCGCGGCCTCGCGTACGCCTACCCCGACGGCCACCAGGCCCTCTTCGGCGTGGACCTGACCGTCGGGCGCGGCGAGCGGGTCGCCCTCCTCGGCCCCAACGGTGCCGGCAAGACCACCCTCGTCCTCCACCTCAACGGCATCCTCACCGGCGGCGTGGGCACCGTCACCGTCGCCGGACTGCCGGTCGGCACGCAGCACATGGCGGAGATCCGGCGGAAGGTCGGCATCGTCTTCCAGGATCCCGACGACCAGCTGTTCATGCCGACCGTCCGGGAGGACGTGGCCTTCGGCCCGGCAGCGGCCGGCCTCCGGGGCGCCGCACTCGACGCCGTCGTGCACGAGGCCCTCACCCGGGTCGGGATGGCGGAGTTCGCCGACCGGCCGCCGCACCACCTCTCCTTCGGGCAGCGCCGTCGGGTCGCCGTCGCGACCGTCCTCGTCATGGAGCCGGAGATCCTCGTCCTCGACGAGCCCTCCTCCAACCTCGACCCCGCCTCCCGGCGCGAGCTCGCCGACATCCTCCGCTCGCTCGACGTCACCGTCCTGATGGTCACCCACGACCTGCCGTACGCCCTGGAGCTCTGCCCGCGCTCGGTGATCCTCAGCGAGGGCGTCATCGCCGCCGACGGCCCCACGGCCTCGATCCTCACCGACGAGGAGCTGATGGCCCGGCACCGCCTGGAGCTGCCCTTCGGCTTCGTTCCGGGTTCCGTCACCTGAGACGATGGGAGCCGTTCGTACGAAAGGATGTGTGGGTCAGGTGGACGTCCGGGGCACGGTGGCGGCGGGCTGGGAGCCGGTCAGGGACGCGTTCCTGAACAACTTCGTCCAGCGGGGCGAGCGGGGCGCGGCCCTCGCCGTCCACCACGACGGGGTCGCGGTCGTGGACCTGTGGGCCGGCAGCCGTGACGTCGACGGCACCGAGCCCTGGACGGCCGACACCGCCCAGGTCGTCCGCTCGGCCACCAAGGGCGTGGCCGCGGTCGTCCCGCTCCTCCTGCACCAGCGCGGGCTGCTCGACCTGGACGCCCCCGTCGCCTTGTACTGGCCCGACTTCAAGGCCCACGGCAAGGACCGGGTGACCGTGCGGCAGCTCCTCGCGCACCGCGCCGGAGTCCCCGTCCTCGACCGGCCGCTCACCCTCGCCGAAGCGGTCGACCTGCCGACGGCGACGGCCGCGGTGGCCGCCCAGGAACCCGTCTGGGAGCCCGGCACCGCCCACGGCTACCACGCCCACACCTTCAGCTGGCTGCTCTCCGGCCTCGTCCACCGCGTCACCGGTCGCACCCTCGGCCGCTGGGTCGCCGACGAGATGGCCGACCCCCTCGGCCTCGACCTGTGGATCGGCCTGCCGGACGCCGAGGCCCACCGGGTCGGCCGGCTCGGCCCCGTCGAAGAGGTCGAACCTCCCGGCAGCGGCGCCCTCAAGCTCCGCCCCAAGCGCTCCGTCACCCAGGCCTACCAGGACCCGGAGTCCCTCACCCGGCGCGCCTTCGGGGTCATCGACCCCAAGCCCGACGAGAACGACCCGGTCTACCGGGCCGCCGAACTCCCCGGCTCCGCGGGCGTCGCCACCGCCCGCGCACTCGCCCGCTTCTACGCCGCCACCCTCGGCCCCGTCGACGGCGCCCCGCGGCTCCTCGACCCCGCCACCCTCGCCCTCGCCCGCACCGAGGAGTCCGCGGGCCCGGACCGGGTCCTGCTCGTCGGCACGCGCTTCGGCCTCGGCCACATGCTGCACGGCCCGGCCTGCCCCCTCCTCGGCCCCGCGTCCTTCGGCCACCCCGGCCGCGGCGGCTCCCTCGGCTTCGCCGACCCGGACGCGGGCATCGCCTTCGGCTACGTCACCAACGGCATGCGCAAGACGGTCACGGCCGACCCGCGCGCACAGGCCCTGGTGCGCGCGGTGCGCGCGGTCACGCCCTGACGGAGGGGACTCAGGCGACGGCCGGCGTCAGGGCGAGCACCATGCCGAGCGCGACGAGCACGGCCCCGATGACCTTGTTGAGCACGGTCTGCCGCTGCAACAGCCGGTTGCGCAGGGCCGGGTTGGAGAAGAGCACGGCGGCCAGCGCGAACCAGCCCAGGTGCGCCACCGACATGAACAGCCCGTAACCGACCTGCTGGAAGACGGGGGTGTCGACGCTGACCACCTGGGTGTACGTGCTCAGCACGAAGAGCATGGTCTTCGGGTTGAGGGCGTTCGTCAGGAACCCGGTGCGCAACGCCCCCGCCTTCGAAGGGCCGCCGCTCTCCGACAGGTCGATGTCGACCCGGGCCCTGGCGACGAAGGTCTTGTAGCCGACGTACACCAGATACGCGGCGCCCACCAGCTTCATCGCCGTGAAGAGCGCGGGGGTCCGGGTCACCAGGAGCCCCACGCCCAGCATGGTGTAGGTGACGTGGACGAGAACGCCGAGGGAGATGCCGACGGCCGCGAGAACGCCGGCGGTCCGCCCGTACAGATAGCTGTTCCGGACGGTCATGGCGAAATCGGCACCCGGGCTGATGACCGCCAGGACGGTGATGACCGCTACGGCGACGAGCTGACCCATTCTTTCCTTCTCCCCTTCGACGGAGCCCCCGTGGAGCATCCCCCCACGCGGCGCCATCCGCGAGCACGTTTCCACGCCCTTGCGGTCGGGGGCCGTCCGGGCCCGGCATCCTGCCCCGGCATCCTGCCCCGGCACCCCGGCACCCCGGCCCCCGGCACCCCGGGCGCGAACGGCGGGGCCGCCGGGGGCCGGCAGGACCGGGGGACCGGGGGATCGGGGGATCGGGGGGGACCGGTACGGCGAAAGGGGTGTCGCGGTGACCGTGTCCGGTGCTGGGATCGCCCCATGGATCTCAGACGGCGCTTCGAAGGACACGCGGCACTGGTGACGGGCGCGGCCCGCGGCATCGGCGCGGCCACCGCCCGGCGGCTCGCGGCGGAGGGCGCACGGGTCCTCGTCACGGACATCGACGAGGAGGCGGCCCGCAGGACGGCCGAGCCGCTCCCCGGGGCGGCGGCGCTGCGCTGCGACGTCGGCGACCAGGAGTCGGTGGACGCGGCCGTCGCCCACGCGGTCACGGCCTTCGGCGGCCTCGACGTCCTGGTCAACAACGCCCTCGCGCCCGTCGCCGCCGACCGGGACCGCTTCGAGGACGAGCCCGACGAGGGCTGGACCGGCCAGTGGGGCGTCACGCTGATGGGCGCCGTCCGCTGCTCCCGGGCGGCACTCCCGCACCTCGCGGCGGCCGACGGGCGCGGGGCGATCGTCACCATCGGGTCGGTCAACGCGGAGGCGGACTTCGGCGGCCACGCGTACAGCGCGGCGAAGGCGGCCCTCGCCTCCCTCACCCGCACGCTGGCCGGCGACGCGGCGCCGCGCGGGGTCCGGGTCAACCAGGTCAACCCGGGCACGATCGCCACCACGGCCTGGGCGGGCCGGGAGACCGACCTCGCGGCCCTGGCCGCCCGGGTCTACCCCCTGGGCCGCGTCGGCACCCCGGAGGACGTGGCCGCCGCCGTCGCCTTCCTCGCCTCCCGGGACGCGTCCTGGATCACGGGCACCACCCTCCGCGTGGACGGCGGCCTCCTGGCGGTGAACACGCATTTCGCGGAAGTGCTGGGCGACTGAACCCGCGTGGCGGCCCGCCCCTCGGGCCCGAACGGACGGCAACCGCCGGGCGGCAACCGCCGGGCGGCACCGGAGGGCCGGGCGGTCAGTCAAGACAGAACTCGTTGCCCTCGATGTCCTGCATCAGGACGCAGGACTCGTTTTCCTCGTCGGCGACCAGGATCTTCGGGTGCACCGCGCCGAGCGCGACCAGCCGTGCGCACTCCGCCTCGAGCACGGCGAGGCGCTCCGCACCCCGACCCCGCTCCGGCGGGACGGGGCTCATCCCGCCCGCAGCATCAGTCCGATGCCCACCACCATCAGGCCCGCCGCCGCGACCCTCGGGGCGCCGAAGCGCTCCTTGAAGAAGACGGCGCCGATGGCCGCGCCCACGATGATGGAGGATTCCCGGAGCGCGGCGATCGGGGCGAGGGGAGCCTTCGTCTGGGCCCACAGGACGAGGGCGTACGCGGCGACCGAGAGCGCCGCCCCGAGGAGCCCCCGCGCGGCGTACGGGCGGAGTTGGGGCAGCAGCGCCGCGCGGCGGGTCCACAGGGCGTACGCCGGGATCACGAGGCCCTCCAGGACCATCAGCCAGGCGATGTAGCCGAGCGGGGTGCCGGAGGCGCGGACGCCGACGCCGTCGACGACGGTGTAGAGGGCGATCGCCAGGCCCGTCGCGCCCGCGGCGAGGAGCGCCGGCCAGTGCGGACGGGTCCCCTTGCCCCGGATGCCCCACAGCGCCAGTCCGGTCAGGCCCGCGCAGGCCACCGCCACGCCCAGCAACTGCCAGCCGCCCGGCACCTCGTGGACGAAGGCCGCCGCGAGGGCCGTGACGGCCAGTGGTGCCGTACCGCGGGCGATCGGATACATCTGGCCGAAGTCGCCGAGCGTGAACGAGCGCATCAGCAGGGCGTAGTAGCCGATGTGGAGGAGCGCCGAGGCGATCAGGTACGGCCAGGCCCCCGCGGCCGGGAGCGGCACGAAGCAGGCCGTGACCAGACCGATCAGCGCCCCGCCGCCGGAGATCAGCGTGAAGGAGAGCAGCTGGTCCTTGATGCCGTGGGCGATCGCGTTCCAGCCGGCGTGGGTGACCGCGGCGACGAGGACCGCGAACGCGACGAGCGGGGTCACGCGGCGGGCTCGCGGACGTCCACCAGGGTGGCGCCGGAGTGCCCGACCAGTTCCTTCGGGGGCATCGCGAAGACCGTGTGCGGGGTGCCCGCCGCCGCCCACACCACGTCGTGGTCGAGGATCCCCCGGTCGGCGAGGACCCGCGTCCGGGTGCGGTGCCCGAACGGGGGCACGCCCCCGATCGCGTACCCGGTGGTCTCCCGGACGGTCTTCGCGTCCGCCCGGGTCACCTCCGCCGCGCCCAACTCCTGCCGCACCCGCTTGACGTCCACCCGTGCGGCGCCGTCCACCAGGACGAGGACGGGCACCCCGTCCGCCGCGAAGACCAGGGACTTCACGATCTCGGCGACCTCGCAGCCGATGGCCTCGGCGGCCTGCCGGGCGGTGCGGGTCTCGTCCGGAAAGCGCCGGACGTCGACGTCGACCCCCAACTCCCGGAGGGCGGAGGCGAACCGGGGATGGGCGGGGGAGGGGGCGTCGTTCTCAGCGGTCATGGCCGCACGCTAGCGGTCGGTGTACGGGGCATGCGACGGGGTTTCGCCGCGCGGTCACCACCCCGCCTTGAGGACCTGTGCGACGACGGGGCCCGCCGCGTCGCCGCCGTGGCCGCCCTCCTGGACGACGGCCGCCGCGGCGAGGTCCCCGGAGTAGCCGGTGAACCAGCTGTTGGAGACCTGGCCGTCGACCTCGGCGGAGCCGGTCTTGGCGCCCTTGGGCCGGGGCACCCCGATCATCGTCCGGGTGGCGGTGCCGTGTGCGTCGGTGGCCGCCGCCTTCATCATTCCGCGCAGCCCGGAGGCGATGGTGCTGGGCAGCCGTTCGGCCTGGGCGAACGGGCGGTCGTCGAGTTCCCTCGCGACCAGGTACGGCTGGCGGAAGCCGCCGTTCTTGGCGGTGGCGGAGAGCGAGGCGACGTTCAGGGCACTCATCGTGATCTTGCCCTGGCCGATGTAGGAAGCGGACGTCTCGTTCCCGACCGACTCGGGGACGCTGCCGTCCCACGCGCCGACGCCGATGTTCCACTCCTCGCCGATGCCGAACCAGCGGCGGGCGGTCGTCCCGAGGGCGGTGTCCGCGACGCCCTTGCCGCTGAGCGTGGTGATCGCCTTGATGAAGGCGGTGTTGCAGGAGCGGCTGAAGGCGTCGGTGAGGGTGGCGTCGGGGATGGAGAACCTGTCGAGGTTCTGGAAGGTCCTCCCCCTCGACAGGACGTCGGGCGGACACTCGACCCGACTGCGGGGAGTCGCCAGTCCGTGTTCCATCATCATCGCCGCCGTGACGATCTTCATCGTGGAGCCGGGGGCCTGCTGGCCCTGGAGCGCGACGTTGAACTCGGCGACCGGGTTGTTGGCGACCGCCCGTATCGCCCCCGTCGACGGCTCGATCGCGGCCACCGAGGCCTTCTGGAACCCCTTGACCGCCTTCTCCGCCGCCGCCTGGACGTCCGCGTCGATGGTGGTCTTCAGCACGCCCGGCTTCCCTTCGCGCAGGACGAGCAGGGGGGTGTCGGCGACGTCCGTGGTGCCCGAGTCGATCCAGGTCTCGATGCCCGCGGTGCCGTCGACCTTCGCCCCGTACCGCCTGCGCAGCTCGTTCAGGACCGGCCCCAGGGAGGGGTACTGCTCCGCGGTCAGTTCCACCTCGTTGCGGTCGACGGCCTTCACCGCGGCGGTCTCGGCACGTCCCGTGCGCAGGGTCGCGGAGGCCGTCAGCTTCGGGTGGAGCACGGTCGACCGCCACTCCACGAGCGGCCGGCCGGTGGTCTGCCCGCGGACCACGGTCAGCTCCGAGGCGTACGACCAGTCCTTGGACGCGCCCTCGTACGAGACGGTGGCCTTCACCGTGAACGGCACCTTCGCCCCGACCGGGGTGCCCGGGGTGATCACGGCCTTCGAGATGCTCGCGCCCTCCCGGTAGGCGGCCACCGCGGGCCCTGCCGTGACCGGGTCGTTCGTCAGCTGGGCCGCCCGCTCCGGCTCCCCGGCGGCCCAGGCGGCCAGGAAGTCCTTCGCGGTGGCCGTGATCTCGTCGGCGGTGACCGGGCCGGTCCGCGGCGCGTCCCCGGCGCGGGTCCCGATGCTCGAGTCACCGCCCGTGATGCCGTTCCAGAGGTTGTAGCCCCCGTACCCGACGCCGCTCGCCACGACGGCGAACACCCCTCCGACGATCGCGACCTTCGTGCCACTGCGCATGACTGTGGTTCCCCTCCCCCAGGCGGCCGTCCAGTGAAGCAGCGTCCCTCGTGCATGTCGAGAAACTTTCGCCACATATGTCAACTGGCCTTCGGCGCGTCCGCTTCCCCACCGGACCGCGGCGACCGGGGGAAGCCGAGGTCCGTGCCGACCCCGGGGCCGGTCGTTTCTCCGCCGGCCGAGATCCGCTCGCCCCCGTCGGGCCCGACCACCTGCTCGACGCACCCGCCGTGCCCCACCCGGACCCCGACCCTACGGTGGCAGCATGAGCGACCCGGAGAAGAACAAGGCCACGGCTCAGGCGTTCTACGACCTGATGTTCAACCAGTGCCGCCCCGCCGAGGCCATCGACCGGTACGCCGGCGATGCCTACGTCCAGCACAATCCGCACGTCGGTGACGGCAAGCAGGCGTTCATCGACTACTTCGCGCGCATGGCCGCCGAGTACCCGGGCAAGCGGGTCGCGTTCAAGCGGGCCTTGGCCGAAGGCGACCACGTGGTCCTCCACTGCCACCAGACCTGGCCGGAGGAGGAGTACGCGGGCATCGACATCTTCCGCTTCGACGCCGGCGGCAGGATCGTCGAGCACTGGGACGTCCTCCAGGTGATCCCGTCCACCTCCGAGAACGACAACACCATGTTCTGACCCTCCTCCGCACGCCCTCCTCGCCGCACTTCCTCCGCCCGTTGGGCGTGGGGAAGGACCGGCGGTGGCCGCCTTGCGGTCGGGAACCGTCTCACGACCAGACGAGTCGACCTTCGGTGATCCCGCAGACGGGGTAGCTGCCATCGGCGATCTTCGTCAGCATCTCCGCGACGGAGTCGAAATACCGGGCCATCGATTCGTATTCGCCGGTGACCGTGATGTCACCCACGAACCAGCTGCCGACACGCCCGTCCCGCACATCGACGAACTTGCCCGTCCAGCCGTCGTGGTCCGACAGGAACGGGATCCACTCATTGCGCCAGAACGGGTTGTCCGGCTGGTCCGGAGGGTCGAATCCACAGGGCGTGGAATGGTTCGCGTAGAGCCCCTCCATCGCCCGGATGCCCAGAAAGAAGCTCCCCTCGTCGGGGAACCCATCGAAACCGCAACATTGCACTTTGTCGTCGAAGTCTTCCTCCGACAGATCCAGGTTGTTCTGCAACAGCCACGTCCGCAGGTCCCCATGCAGGGAGATCCCCATCCGTTCCTCGGCTGCCGCGAGCATCTGCTCCGTGGCGGGCCCGGGCAGATCCGCGTGATCGGCCGGCGCGTGCTCCCGAAGCAGACGCATCACGCGCGACCAACTCTCGGCCACACTCATGGTCCCCTGCCCTCTTTCCCCGGAGTGCACCTGGCCCCCGATGCGGTTCGTGCAGTCCTCGCGCGCTGCCGGTACGGCCGCCCCACCCACCTGGTGGCGCCCTCTTCGCACGGCCCCGCTGCTTGATCGATTTCGGCAACAGCCTAGGCACGCCCTCTGACAGACGGGGTCCGGGCCGTACCCGTGCGGGGCGTCCGGACATCCGGTCCCCGTCCCTCGGCCGAGGCCCGGGCCGCCGAGGGGGCGCGACCGCCGGTCGCGCCCCCTCGCCGCATTTCCCCTGCTACACCCAGGTGTCGAGCCACATCCGGTTCCTCCACTGGTCCAGTGGAATGGGGGTCCCGGTGTAGATGGGCCAGAAGTAGATGAAGTTCCAGACGATGAGCAGGACGAGACAGCCCGCCGCCACCGTGCCGAAGGTCCGGCGCCTTTCCGAGGAGCCGCGGGGGCCGATGATCGCGCCCAGCATCATGGCCACCGCCAGGCACAGGAAGGGCACGAAGACGACCGCGTAGAAGAGGAAGATGGTGCGTTCCTGGTAGAGGAACCAGGGGAGCCAGCCGGCCGCGATGCCGCAGGCGATCGCGCCCGCGCGCCAGTCGCGGCGGAAGGCCCAGCGCCACAGGACGTACAGGACGGCGAAGCAGGCGGCCCACCACAGGAGGGGGGTGCCGAGGGCGAGGACCTCCTGGGCGCACTTCTCGGCCGCGTCGGCCGGGCAGCCCTTGGTGCCGGGGGCGGGGGACTCGTAGAAGTACGAGACGGGGCGACCGAGGACGATCCAGGACCAGGGGTTCGACTGGTACGTGTGGGGCGAGGTGAGGCCCACGTGGAAGGTGTACACCTCGGTCTCGTAGTGCCAGAGGCTGCGCAGCCAGTCCGGGAGCCAGCTCCAGGTGCCGCCGCCGGTCAGCTTGTCCTGTTCGGCGGCCCAGTTGCGGAAGTAGCCCTTGTCGCTGACCAGCCAGCCGGTCCAGGTCGCCAGGTAGGTGGCCAGGGCCACCGGCACGACCGAGACGAACGCCGGCAGCAGGTCCTTCTTGACGACCGCGAGGTACGGGCGGACGGCGCCGGCCGTGCGTCGGCCGCCGACGTCCCACAGGACCGTGAGCAGGCCGAAGGCGACCATCACGTACAGGCCGTTCCACTTGGTCGCCGCCGCGAGGCCGAGGGACACCCCGGCCGCGATCCGCCACGGGCGCCAGCCCAGGCGCAGGGACTCCGCGACCTCGGCGTCGGGCCGCAGCACCCCCTCTTCGTCCTCGGGCAGCGCGGCGGCGAGCCGTTTCCTGGTCCGGTCCCGGTCGAGGACGAGACAACCGAAGGCGGCGAGCACGAAGAACATCAGCACCTGGTCGAGGAGCGCGGTGCGGCTCATCACGAAGTGCAGGCCGTCGACGGCGAGCAGGAGGCCGGCCAGGCAGCCGAGGAAGGTCGAGCGGAAGAGGCGGCGGCCGATCCGGCACAGCATCAGCACCGACAGGGTGCCGAGCAGCGCCACCATGAACCGCCAGCCGAAGGGCTCGAAGCCGAAGAGCTTCTCGCCGAGGCCGATCATCCACTTGCCCATCGGCGGGTGGACGACGTAGCCGGGGTCGGTGGGCACCAGGACCGAGTCGGGGTCCTGCAGGATCGTCTTGTCGATGTCCTTCGGCCAGGCGCCCTCGTACCCCTGGTTGATCAGGGCCCAGGAGTCCTTGGCGTAGTACGTCTCGTCGAATATCACCGCGCGCGGCTTGCCCAGGTTCCAGAAGCGCAGCAGGCCGGCGACGGCCGTGACCAGCAGCGGTCCGCCCCAGGCCATCAGCCGCCACAGCCGCTCGGCGGGGCCGGGGCCGATGCCCAGGAGCGACCACGTCCGGGCGGAGGGCCGGGTGTACGGGGGGACGAGCCGTTCGCGCAGCCCGATGGGCGGTGCGGCGTCCGGGCCGGGCGGCGGATAGCCGAAGCGCCGCAGCCTCCGCTGCCACGAAGAGGGCTCTGCCACGGTCTCCGCCATGGGGTGCTGGCCTTCCAGGGCCTCGGGTGCGGTACTGGTCACCGCGCCATCGTAGGGACTGTGCCTGTGCGCGTCGCCTGTCCGGGCTGGGAGGATGTCTCGTGTGACTGGAACGTTGGTACTCGCAGGGACCCCCATCGGTGACATCGCGGACGCTCCGCCCCGATTGGCCGCGGAGCTGGAGCGCGCGGACATCGTGGCCGCCGAGGACACCCGGAGGCTGCGCGGCCTCACCCGGGCGCTCGGCATCCACACCACGGGACGGGTCGTCTCGTACTTCGAGGGCAACGAGTCCGCCCGCACGCCGGAGCTGGTCGAGGCCCTCGTCGGCGGCGCCCGGGTGCTGCTGGTGACCGACGCGGGCATGCCGTCCGTGTCGGACCCCGGCTACCGGCTCGTCGCCGCCGCCGTCGAGCAGGACGTCAAGGTCACCGCGGTTCCCGGCCCGTCGGCCGTGCTCACCGCCCTCGCGCTCTCCGGTCTGCCGGTGGACCGCTTCTGCTTCGAGGGCTTCCTGCCGCGCAAGGCCGGCGAGCGCCTCGGTCGGCTCCGCGAGGTCGCGGACGAGCGGCGGACCCTCGTCTACTTCGAGGCCCCGCACCGGCTGGACGACACCCTCGCCGCGATGGCCGAGGTCTTCGGCGGCGAGCGTCGGGCCGCGGTCTGCCGCGAGCTGACCAAGACGTACGAGGAGGTCAAGCGGGGGCCGCTGGCCGAGCTCGCCGCCTGGGCGGCCGAGGGGGTCAGGGGCGAGATCACCGTGGTCGTCGAGGGCGCCCCGGAGACCGGGCCCGCCGAGCTCGACGCGGAGGAGCTGGTGCGCAGGGTGCGGGTGCGCGAGGAGGCGGGGGAGCGGCGCAAGGAGGCGATCGCCGCGGTCGCGGCCGCAGCGGGCCTTCCCAAGCGGGAGGTGTTCGATGCCGTGGTGGCGGCAAAGAATGCGGACGCATCGGGCCCCGCGAAGGGTAAAGGACTAACCTGAAAGGCAAAGCCGAACCCGGCGCCGGGACTCTCCGCAGGGCGCTTGGCAAGGGAAGAGCCAAAAGCCTTCCATGGTTCGTCCCGCGCTGATGCGCTCCGGCCCGAAAAGGCGTCCACTGATCAGTGGAGAGGAGCATGGCATGAGCGAGATCACCGGCACCGGCATATCCGTCGCCCATGAGGCATACGCCTTCGCCTGCATGCGGTGTGGATACGGCTGGGAGCAGGCGTACGACATCGAGCACCACGTCGACGCCGCCGGCCACGAATTCGTCGTCTACAAGGCCGACGGGGAGCGGGTCCCGTCCCCGCTGTCCAGTCCCACCTGCATGAACTGCGGCGGTCACGTCGTCCGGATCATGCGCGCGGGGCAGGTGTCGTCGGTGCTCGACCTGATCGCCGCGACCGAGAAGCACCACCACGGAGCGCGGGCGACGAAGCCCGTCTCGCCCGCGGGGCCCATCGGGCAGGAGCTCACTGCGGACGCCCCCGAGAAGCCGCCGGTGCCGCACCACTGGCACCTGTCGGACCTCCTGCACCCCTTCCGGCGCCGCCAGTAGTCGGGCCGGGGGCCCGCCCCCCTCACCGGTGCCTCCGGGGGACGGAGGCGCCGGCAACCCTGCGCGCGGGCGCGCGCGGCCCTCGTACGATCGGGGCATGACTGCCAAGGACGCCCCGCCGCCGCTGCCCGAACCCCTCCTCGTGGAGGTCGCGGACTCGCACACCCACCTGGACCTGCAGTCCGGGACCGTCGAGGAGGCCCTGGTCAAGGCCGCCGCCGTCGGCGTGACCACGGTCGTCCAGGTCGGCTGTGACGTGAAGAGCTCGCAGTGGGCCGCCGAGACGGCAGCCGCGCACGAGAAGGTGCACGCCGTCGTCGCGCTGCACCCCAACGAGGCCCCGAGGATCGTCCTGGGCGACCCCGACGGCCGGTCCCGACAGGGGGCCCGCGACGGCGGCGGCGAAGCCGCCCTCGACGACGCCCTCGGCGAGATCGACCGGCTCGCCGCCCTGCCGCAGGTGCGCGGGGTCGGCGAGACCGGCCTCGACTTCTTCCGCACGGGGCCGGAGGGCATCGCCGCGCAGGAGCGTTCCTTCCGCGCCCACATCGAGATCGCCAAGCGGCACGGCAAGGCCCTGGTCATCCACGACCGGGAGGCCCACGCCGACGTGCTGCGCGTCCTGGAGGAGGAGGGCGCCCCCGAGCGGACCGTCTTCCACTGCTACTCCGGCGACGCCGCCATGGCCGAGATCTGTGCCGCCAAGGGCTACTACATGTCCTTCGCCGGCAACGTCACCTTCAAGAACGCCCAGCCGCTGCGGGACGCGCTCGCGGTCGCCCCGCTGGAACTGGTCCTCGTCGAGACCGACGCCCCCTTCCTCACCCCGGCGCCCTTCCGGGGCCGGCCGAACGCCCCGTACCTGATCCCGGTCACCGTCCGGGCCATGGCCGCGGTCCGCGGCATCGGGGAGGACGAACTGGCGGAGGCGATCGCCGTGAACACCGCCCGGGCCTTCGATTACTGATCCATAACGATCACTTAAAGTCCCGGGTTCGCTACGAGGGGTGACGGTGGGCTGCGCCTAGGGTCCCGGCCTCGTGAGCACTTCCCAGGGCAGTCGCCGAGCCGGACGGCGAGGGGCGGGCACCACCCTGCCCGTGGACGAGCAGCCGACCCGGACGGCGCCCACCGCGCCGCCCGCCCCCGCCGTCGGCGTCCCCGGGCAGGACGCGCGTGCCGGCGTCCGCCGCACCGCCCGGCGGCGCCGGGCCCCGGGGAGGGCCGGCGCCGCCGCGGACGGGCTGCGCAGGCTCGTTCCGCAAGCCCTCGTCGTCGCCTTCCTGGCCGGCGGCACCACGGCCTTCGTCGCCGACGACAAGGCCGTCCGGCTCTCCGTCGACGGCGTCCCGCGCACCTTCCACACCTTCGCCGACGACGTCGAGGAGCTCCTCGCCGACGAGGGCCTGACCGTCGGCCCGCACGACATCGTCGCCCCCGGCCCCACCGAGGCCCTGGCCGACGGGGACGAGATCGCCGTCCGCTACGGGCGGCCGGTCTTCCTCACCCTCGACGGACGGCGCCGACAGGTGTGGACGACCGCCCAGGACGTCGAGGGGGCGCTGCGCCAGCTCGGAGTCCGTGCGGAGGGCGCCTACCTGTCGGTGTCCCGTTCCGCCCCGATCTCCCGGCGGGGCCTGGCGCTCGACGTCCGCACCGAGCGGGCCGTGACCTTCCTCGCCGACGGGCGCGAGCGGACCGTCCGCACGAACGCCGCCACCGTGCGGGAAGCCCTCGCCGAGGCCGGGATCACGCTCTCCGGACAGGACGCCACCTCCGTCGCCCCCGATTCCTTCCCCCGCGACGGCCAGACGGTGAACGTGCTGCGGATCACCGGCTCCCGGCAGGTGCGCGAGGAGTCCGTGCCGTACGCCGTCGAGCGGACCCGTGACCCCGAACTGTTCGCGGGCACCGAGGTCGTCGAACGGCAGGGCGTTCCGGGCGTCCGCCGCGTCACCTACAGCCTGCGGACCGTCAACGGCGTCCGGGAGCGGCCCCGCCGGACCGGCGAGGAGATCGTCCGCGCACCCGTCAACCGCAAGGTGCGGGTCGGCGCCAAGCCGCTGCCCACCTCCGTCGCCGGGGCCGACGGACTCGACTGGGGCGCGCTCGCCGCCTGTGAGTCCGGCGGCCGGCCGAACGCGGTCGACCCCTCGGGGACGTACGGCGGGCTCTACCAGTTCGACCCCGGCACCTGGCGCTCCCTGGGCGGTCGCGGAGTCGCCCAGGACGCCCCCGCGGCCGAGCAGACCTTCCGGGCGAAGAAGCTCTACGTGCAGCGCGGGGCGAGCCCGTGGCCGCACTGCGGCCGTCGCCTGTACCGGTGAGCGTCCGGGCCGTGCCGCGGCGATGAGCCGTAGGTGGGCCGCAGCCGTGCCCCGTAGGCTGTACCGGTGAGCACCACCACCGGCCCCGAAAGCCCCGACGCCCTCCTCGGCCCCGCCGACATCCGTGAGCTGGCCGCCGCCCTCGGCGTGCGCCCCACGAAGCAGAAGGGCCAGAACTTCGTCATCGACGCCAACACCGTCCGGCGGATCGTCCGCACGGCGGAGGTCCAGCCCGAGGACGTGGTCGTGGAGGTGGGGCCGGGACTCGGCTCCCTCACCCTGGCCCTGTTGGAGGCCGCCGACCGCGTGACGGCCGTCGAGATCGACGACGTGCTCGCCGCGGCGCTGCCCGCCACGATCGCCGCCCGCATGCCGGCCCGCGCCGACCGCTTCGCGCTCGTCCACTCCGACGCGATGCTGGTGCGGGAACTCCCGGGCCCGCCGCCGACCGCGCTCGTCGCCAACCTGCCGTACAACGTGGCCGTGCCGGTCCTGCTGCACATGCTGGAACGCTTCCCGACCATCGAGCGGACCCTCGTCATGGTCCAGGCCGAGGTCGCCGACCGGCTCGCCGCACGCCCCGGGAACAAGGTCTACGGCGTCCCGTCGGTGAAGGCCAACTGGTACGCCGAGGTGAAGCGGGCCGGCGCCATCGGCCGCAACGTCTTCTGGCCCGCGCCGAACGTCGACTCCGGCCTCGTCTCCCTGGTCCGCCGCACCGCACCGCTGCCGACCACCGCCACCCGGCAGGAGGTCTTCGCGGTCGTCGACGCGGCGTTCGCCCAGCGCCGCAAGACGCTGCGGGCGGCCCTCGCGGGCTGGGCGGGCTCGCCCGCCGCCGCCGAGGAGGCCCTGGTCAAGGCGGGCGTCTCGCCGCAGGCGCGCGGCGAGTCGCTGACGGTGGAGGAGTTCGCACGGATCGCGGAGGCGAAGCAGCGGTGAGCGTGACCGTACGGGTGCCGGCCAAGGTCAACGTCCAGCTCGCGGTCGGTGCGGCCCGGCCCGACGGCTTCCACGACCTGGCCAACGTCTTCCTCGCCGTCTCCCTCCACGACGAGGTGACCGCGACCCCCGCCGACCGGCTGACGATCACCTGTGAGGGACCGGACGCCGACAAGGTGCCGCTGGACCGCAGCAACCTGGCCGCCCGCGCCGCCGAACTGCTGGCCGCCCGCCACGGCATCTCCCCGGACGTGCACCTGCACATCCGGAAGGACATCCCGGTCGCCGGCGGCATGGCGGGCGGCAGCGCCGACGGTGCGGGCGCGCTGCTGGCCTGCGACGCCCTGTGGGGCCTGGACACGCCCCGCGAGGTGCTGCTGGAGATCTGCGCCGAACTCGGCTCCGACGTGCCCTTCAGCCTGGTCGGCGGAGCGGCGCTCGGCACCGGGCGGGGCGAGAAGCTCACCGGGCTGCCGGTCGGGGGCGCCTTCCACTGGGTGTTCGCCGTCGCCGACGGCGGGCTCTCCACCCCGGCGGTGTACGGCGAGTTCGACCGCCTCACCGAAGGCGTCGAGGTTCCCGAGCCGGCCGCCTCCCCGGCCCTGCTCGACGCCCTGCGCACCGGCGACGCCGTCGCCCTCGCGGGCGCCCTCGTCAACGACCTCCAGGCGCCGGCGCTCTCCCTGCGCCCCTCGCTCGCCGAGACCCTGGCCGCCGGCACCCGGGCGGGCGCCCTCGCCGCCCTGGTGTCGGGCTCGGGCCCGACGACGGCGTTCCTGGTGAAGGACGCGGAGGCGGCGGAGGCGGTCGCCGCCGCGCTCCTCGCGTCCGGCACCTGCCGGACGGCCCGGCCGGCGACCTCGCCGGCGCAGGGGGCGAGGGTCCTCTAGGACCCGTCGTCAACGCCGCTCGGTCAAGGGCGGCGCCGGGCGCGCGGGGGCGGAAGGGACTTCCGCACCCCGCCCGGCACCGTCCGCACGGCCAGCACCGCCCGGCAGCGCGGCGGGCGACCGGCAACGGCCGTTCCCCACCGCCACGGAGCAGCACCCTCCGCCGCTCTCCGTTTTCCGTGCGGCAAGGCCCGTGCCTCCCCACGGCCACGGACCGCCGGTACGATCCGGCCCATGGAGACACCCGGCTGGTTCCTCCCCCTCACGTTCGGCCTGCTCTTCCTCCAGATCCTCGGCCTGGTGCCCGTCATCCGCCGGATGCGCGGATCCGACCCCACCACCCGCACCCGGGGCCGCCTCGACCTGCTGGACGCCGTCGGCAGCCTGCTGTTCATCAGCGGCGTGATGCTGAGCCTCGCGGTGGCGGAGCCCCTGTTCTGGCTCGTCCCGGCCGGTGTGCTGCTCCTGGCCGTCTGCTACGCCGTCAAGTGCGCCCACTGGCTCCGGGACCGCCGCCACACGGCGGGCTGACCCGGAGGGCGGACCGCGGCCCCGCCCTCCGGGCGGACGGACCCGCCTTCGACGGACCCCGCTAGAGCTTGTTCTTCGAGATCCGGGCCAGGAGCAGGTTCGGGTCCTTCACCGGGGTGAAGTAGGCCGCACTGGGCACGTACACGGTCTTGGCGCGGACCGCCACCGAGGTCGGGTTGTCGAGGCCGTCCGCGGCGGTGAGCACGGTCCGGTGGGTGCCGTCCGGGCGGACGAGCTCCAGCCGGCCCTCCATGACCAGCGCGGCGAGGACGGTGTCGCCGTGCCCGGTGAAGCCGAAGTCGTCGATCGTGGTGAGCCCGGTGGCCCTGGTCTCGATCGGGCCGGCGGCCCGGTCCTCTCCGATCGGGATGCGGAGCAGGGTCGAGCGGGCGGTGTTGGAGACCCAGACGGCACCGTGGTGGACCTTGAGGCCATTGGCGCCGAAGGCGATCGCGGCAGTCGGTTCGAGCGCGGCCCCGGAGGCCCAGACGGCGGGCGTGCGGGTGTCCAGCGGCACGCTCCACACGAGGCCGCGCGCCGAGTCGGCGACGTAGAGGGTCTCGCACTCCTCGTCGAGGGCGAGACCGTTGGGGAGGGCATCGGAGGGCAGGGCGACGATCTGCTCGGGCGCTCCGCCGCCGGGCGCGAGGCGCCAGATGCCGTTCTCGGCGGTGCCGGTGGCGTAGTTGACGTACAGGGTGCCGTCATGGGCGCGGGCGATGCCGGTGACGATCGCCGCGCCGAGTCCCGGGGTCTGCGGGTCGGCCACCTCGGGCAGGGTGGCGAGGACCGTGGTGGCGCCCTCCCGCGTGACGCGGGCCACCTGCCGGGCGAAGGCGAAGGTCAGGTCGGCGGAGCCGTCCGGCTCCAGGGCGATGTTCTCCGGGGTCTGACCGGCGGCGAAGTCGAAGGGGGCGACGACCCGGGGGTCGGACACGGTCGGCTCGCCGGCCGAGGCGGGACCGCCGACGAGCAGGACGAGGGCCGCGGCGAGGGCGACCGCGGACAGGCGTGGGACGCGGGACATGGACGTCTCCTCGGAAGGGGATGACGGAACACGAACATGACGGATCGTCGGCCCGGGAGCCCAGGAGTCCGGCAGCCAGGGCCGAGAGGTCGCCCGCGCGGCCGACGGCAGCCCTCCGTACGTACTCACGCGCCCTCTGAGTACATGAGCGCTGACGCCCGCCCCACCGCGGTCGGGACGCTGTCCCCATGGGAACCAGCGCGCGTGACATCGCCGCCGCCACACCGGCGACGCGGGACCGGTACGTCGACCTGCTCCGGGTCGCCTCCCTCGCGGTCGTCGTCCTCGGCCACTGGCTGATGGCGGCCGTCACCGCCGACGGGCAGGTCGGGAACCTGCTGGCCGTCGTGCCGGAGCTCCAGGCGGCGACCTGGGTCTTCCAGGTCATGCCGGTGTTCTTCTTCGTCGGCGGCTTCTCGCACGCCCTCGCCCACCGCTCGCGTCCGCAGTACGCGGCCTTCCTGCGGGCCCGGCTCCAACGCCTGCTCCGGCCGACGATGGTGTTCGTCGGGGTGTGGGGCGCCGCCGCGCTGCTGCTCCGGTCGGCCGGCGCGGACGGGGGGCTCACCGGCGTCGCGCTGCGCCTGGTCGCGCAGCCGCTCTGGTTCATCGGGATCTACCTGGCGATGGTCGCCTTCACCCCGCCGCTGCTGCGGCTCCACGAGCGCTGGGGGTGGGGCGCGTTCGCCGCACTGGCGGCCGGAGCGGTCGCCGTGGACCTGCTGCGGTTCGCGGTGGGCCTGCCCCACGTCGAGTTCCTGAACTTCGGGTTCGTGTGGCTGGCGGTCCACCAGCTCGGCTTCCTGCGCGCCGACGGCATGATCCGCCGCCCGGCCCTGCTCGCCGGAGCGGGGCTGGTCGGGGCCGGTGCGCTCGTCGCCCTCGGCCCGTACCCGCTGTCCATGGTCGGGATGCCCGGCGAACGGGTGTCGAACATGGCGCCGCCGACCCTCGCACTGCTCTGCCACGGCCTGTGGCTGGTCGGTGCGGTCGAGCTGCTGAAGGGCCCGGGCGCCCGGCTCGCGGGCCGCCCCCGGGCGTGGCGGGCGGTGGTCGCCGCCAACGGGATCGCGATGACGGCCTTCCTCTGGCACCTCACGGCCATGCTCGGGGTGTACGGGGTGCTGCTCGGGCTCGGTACGGAGCTCCCGGACCCGGCCTCGGGCGCCTGGTGGGCCCGGGTCCCGCTCCGGTTCGCCGCGGCGGCGGCCCTGACGGCCCTGCTCGTCGCCGCCTTCCGCCGTTTCGAAGCCCCGGTCCCGGCCGTCCCGGCGACCGGCCGGGGCGGGCCCCTCGCGGCCCTCGGCATCACCCTGGCCCTGCTGGGCGTGCTCGGCCTGTCCCTGACGGGCTTCGCGGGCCTCCTCGACGGACACGCGGCCACCCTGATCGTCGTCCCCGTCACCGCCCCCGCGGCCGTCGCCCTGGCCCTGGCGGGCTGGCTCCTGGTGGAGCGGGCGGGCCGGGGCCGCCCGGACCGCTGACCGTCGCCGCCGGCCGGCGGGTGCGTCCCGGCAGGCGGCGCCCCTCCGGCGGACCCGGGGTCCCGCCGGTGCCCCGGGGGCCCACGCCCGACGGCGACGTACCCTGGTACGTCGATCGATCCCCGGTACAGGAGTCAACGTGGCCGTCAACCTGGTCAATGTCGAGGCCGTCAGCAAGGTGTACGGCACCCGTGCCCTGCTCGACGGGGTCTCGCTCGGGGTCTCCGAAGGGGACCGGATCGGGGTCGTCGGCCGCAACGGCGACGGCAAGACCACCCTCATCCGGATGCTCGCCAAGCTGGAGGAGGCCGACAGCGGTCGCGTCACCCACAGCGGCGGGCTGCGCCTCGGCGTGCTCACCCAGCACGACTCGCTCGACCCGGAAGCCACCATCCGGCACGAGGTCATCGGCGTGATGGCCGACCACGAGTGGGCGGGCAGCGCCAAGATCCGCGACGTCCTCACCGGCCTCTTCGGCGGCCTGGACCTGCCCGGCTTCGAGAAGGGCCTCGACACCGTCATCGGCCCGCTCTCCGGCGGTGAGCGGCGGCGCATCGCGCTCGCCAAGCTCCTCATCGACGACCAGGACCTGATCGTCCTGGACGAGCCCACCAACCACCTCGACGTCGAGGGCATCGCCTGGCTCGCCGGCCACCTCCAGAACCGCCGCTCGGCACTCGTCTGCGTCACCCACGACCGGTGGTTCCTCGACCAGGTCTGCACCCGGATGTGGGACGTCCAGCGCGGTGCCGTGCACGAGTACGAGGGCGGCTACTCCGACTACGTCTTCGCCCGCGCCGAGCGCGAGCGGATCGCGGCCACCGAGGAGGCCAAGCGGCAGAACCTGATGCGCAAGGAGCTGGCCTGGCTGCGGCGCGGAGCGCCCGCCCGCACCTCCAAGCCGCGCTACCGCATCGAGGCCGCGAACGAGCTGATCGCCGACGTCCCGCCGCCGCGCGACACCAGCGAGCTGATGAAGTTCGCCAACGCCCGGCTCGGCAAGACGGTCTTCGACCTGGAGGACGTGACCGTCACCGCCGGCCCCAAGGAACTCCTCAAGCACCTCACCTGGCAGCTCGGGCCCGGCGACCGCATCGGCCTGGTCGGCGTCAACGGCGCGGGCAAGACCTCGCTCCTGCGGGTGCTCGCCGACGCGGCCGTCAGCCAGGGCGAGCAGCAGCCCGCCGCCGGCAAGGTCGTCGTCGGCAAGACCGTCCGGCTCGCCTACCTCTCGCAGGACGTCACCGAACTGCCCGCCTCGCTGCGCGTCCTGGAGGCCGTGCAGCAGATCCGCGACCGGGTCGACCTCGGCAAGGGGCGCGAGATGACCGCCGGGCAGCTCTGCGAGCAGTTCGGCTTCGGCAAGGAGAAGCAGTGGACTCCGGTCGGTGACCTCTCCGGCGGTGAGCGCCGCCGCCTCCAACTGCTGCGCCTGCTGATGGACGAGCCGAACGTCCTCTTCCTCGACGAGCCCACCAACGACCTCGACATCGAGACCCTGACCCAGCTGGAGGACCTCCTCGACGGCTGGCCGGGCTCCATGATCGTGATCTCCCACGACCGGTTCTTCATCGAGCGCACCACGGACCGGACGTTCGCGCTGCTCGGGGACAAGACCCTGCGGATGCTGCCGCGCGGCATCGAGGAGTACCTGGAGCGCCGCCGGACGATGATCGAGGCGTCCGCCCCGGCGCCCGCCGCCGCGCCCGCGCAGCAGAAGCCGGGCGTCTCCGCCGCCGACGCCCGAGCCGCGAAGAAGGAGCTGCAGAAGGTCGAGCGCCAGCTCGACAAGGTCTCCGACAAGGAGGCGAAGCTGCACGCGCAGATCGCCGACAACGCCACCGACTTCGAGAAGGTGGCCAAGCTCGACGCAGAGCTCCGGGCGCTCGTGGAGGAGCGCGAGGAACTGGAGATGCGCTGGCTGGAGTTGGCCGAGGACGCCTAGTCCGACGCTTCGGCGGGGGACGCATAACGACGCCATCACGGGCCGGTCCTCCCTTGGGAACAAGGGGCGGACCGGTCGCTTTTGCGCCACTGAGCGGGTGGTAGAAAGAAAACCCGTTCACGTCTAGGGGGAACCGCTGATGACCCAGCCGCCCAGCAACCAACCGCCGGGGGGCTTCGGAGCCCCACAGGAACCGGGCCAAGGCCCCGGCACGCCTCCCGTGCCGCCGGTTCCGCCGCAGACGCCGCCCGCGCCGGGGCCGTACGGGCAGCCGCCGTCTCCCCCCTACGGGTATCCGCAGCAGCCGGGGCAGCCGGGGCCGTACGGGCAGCCGCCGTCCTCGCCCTACGGGTATCCGCAGC
>NZ_JBHYMK010000041.1:0-71048 GCF_042743065.1 Streptomyces sp. NPDC058872 | reverse complement strand
CCACCCCCCAGGTCATGCCTTCGACAGGGGGCAACAGTCATGCCGGGCCCGGAGGCCAGGAGCCCCATTTCAGGGCCACGGAAAAGGTAACGGGGGCGGCGCACCCGTGCGTCCGCGCGCCTCGGGGACGCACGGTCCCCGACAGCCCGTTCCCTTGGCGACGAACTCCTCGCAGGAAAGGGAGACTTCGCAGCCGACGAGCAACACCGGACCCGCCGCGCCGGGTTCGGAGACCGGTCCGCGTGGAACACGCCGGAGTCCCACTGCCCTTGTTCCCCCATCGTCCCAGCGGCCGGCACGGGTGTTCACTGCAGGTCCTCGGCACCCTTCCGCGCTCCTCCCTGCCGCACGCCGGCGCCGTTCCGCCCCACCGCGTGGGCGACGGCACGGGGCGGGGCCGCACAGCGGTCGGACGTCGAACGCGGTTTCGCGTCCGGCTCGGTGACGCACCGTCTCCTCCCGCGGCGGCCCGGGTGGCCGTGACCGGACTCGGCCCCTTCCGGGCGGAGCGGTCCGCGCCCGACCGGCCGACCGGGGCCCGTTCCGGGCCTGCGGAACGTCGGGATCGCGGGGAGTCGTCGCCGAGGCCCGGGGCCGCGCCGGGGGCAGCGCTCCGCGCAGCTCCGTACTGCACGAGCGTTCAGGACCCGCATCCACGGCCCGTCCGCCCCGCCCCTACTCTGACGCCGCGACGCGCACGGGTGTTCCCGTGCGGGTCGCACGAGTCCGTCAACGACGAGGAGTGATCCCGATCTTCACGACAGCACACCGACGCACCGGGCGGCGCATGGGTGTCTCCCTGCTGCTCGCCTGCGCCCTGATCCTGCCGGGCACCGGTCCAGCGGTCGCGGAGGGCACGGCCCCGGTCACCACGGGAGCGGTGTTCAACGACCCGAAGGGCACGGTGACGGAGCAGAACGCCGTCAAGGACCACATCATCGGAACGATCGACGAGACGGTGTCCGGCCGGATGATCCGGGCCGCCCTGTACGCACTGAAGGACCAGGACTACGCCGACGCCCTCGTCGACGCCCACGCCCGGGGCGTCAACGTCCGGGTCGTCCTGGACTTCAAGTACCACACCTCTGCCGCAGCCCAGTCCGTGATCAGCGCACTGGGCACGGACACGAGCGCCGGCTCCTGGGTCAAGGTCTGCCCGGAAGGGCGCGGTTGCATGGCGACCGCGGGCACCAACCCGATCAACCACAACAAGTTCTTCACCTTCTCCCGCGTCGGCGCGGTGGCGGGCCTGGGCGAGGACGTGGTCATCCAGACGTCCGCGAACCAGACGGCGGTCAACACCGCCAAGTACTGGAACAACGCCTACACCGTCGTCGGCAACACCGACCTGTACACGGCCTACGTGGGGTACTTCAACGACCTGGCCGCAGCCGTCGCGAACAACGACTACTACACGACCGGCAAGGTCGGCACCGAGAAGTACTACTTCTTCCCGCAGGCGACCGATGACCTCGTCGTCGGCGTCCTGGACAACGTCTCCTGCACCGGCAACACCACCGTCGGCACGCCCACCACGCACCGCTCCATCGTCCGCGTCGCCGCCTTCGCCCTGCACCGCGCCGCGGTCGCCTCCGCTCTCGCCTCCCTCGCCGAGCAGGGGTGCACGGTCGAGGTCGTCTACGCCGACAGTTCCCAGGAAGCCGCCCTCAAGGGCCACGCCAACCTCACCCTGAAGCGACTCAAGACCTCTGACGGCTACCTCGTCCACTCCAAGTACTTCACCGTCGAGGGCAACTACGCCGGCCACCCCGACACCAAGTGGACCTTCACCGGCTCGCACAACCTGGACCAGTCGTCCCTGCGCGAACAGGACGAGGCCGTGATCCGTCTTGAAGGTGCGGCACCGCACGACGCCTACGCCCGGAACTTCGCGTCGCTCAAGGGCTACGCGACGTCGGTGAACTGACCCCGGGGGCCGGCGGGCCCGTCATCCCGCTGCGCCCCGCGACCGTGGGGCGTCAAGCCCCCGTGGCGCTCCTGACGGAGCGCCACCCGGCCGGTGTCCTCGACGCACGATCGAATCGAAAACCCAGGAAGATCTCATTGCCAGAAACGAGCAAGCACTGACTGAGGGTGACGCATTGTTCGATGCCCTGATCCGCAGGCATTCCGAGGAGTTGGCACAGCCGTGACATCGAGGAAGAAAAGGAAAATCATCATGGGACGTGCCAGGACAGGCCGGGCACGGACGACGTCCGCTGCGCTCGCCCTTTCGGCCGTGTGCCTCATCGGGGCATCCGCCTGCACGAGCGGGCCGGAGCCGGACGCACCGGTGGCGACGCCCCCTGTCGCCGTGAGCACCACGCTTGTGGAGGAGAACGCGAACCCCGGCCAGAGAGCTGCGGAGCGGGTGAAGAACCGGATGGATCCCCTGATCGACCAGCATCTGGCCGCCCACGGAGAAGGCACGAAGTCCCCGTGCCGACCGACCGCAGAGAGTCTTTTCGACGAGAAATGCCTCGCGGCAGCCACCTCGATCGGGGCGATTGCAGAGGCGGCACTCGCCGAGATCGAGGGTGTGGACGAGCCGGGGTTCGCGACCCTGCGACAGGCCTCCGCGCACACCGCCGAGGCGGCACGCGGGTACGCCGAGCTGGACTGCGCCGACAACCCCCAGGATCCTGCGACCCGATCAAAGTGTGTGGACCACGGGTCCGTGATCGCTCAAGCCCCCAGAGATCTGATGGATGGACTTCGCCTGGGCCTCGCCGGCCAGTAAGGGTGGTCTTGGGTGACAGGTACGAGAAACATTCCGAAGAGTCCACGCTGCGGACAGACAGTGGTGCCCATCCTCGCCGTCGGGGCAGGGCAGTTGCAGCCATTGCTGTCACCGCGGCCCTGCTCTCTGTGGTGGGAATCGTCGCTACCGATTTCATCCGGTCGCCAGGGCAGGCCGTGGCCGATGCTGCTCCACCACCTCCCAGTGAGCTTTTCCGACCTCGCACTGAGGCGTGAGGAAGGACAAGGACGGCCTTCACGACGTCGGTGATGCGGTTGGTGCTGCAGCGGAGCTTCCGCAGGAGGTACCAGCCCTTGAGGATGGCCGTGGCCTGCTCGCCGAGGCAGCGGATCTTCGCGTGGCTGCTGCGGTGACGGCGCTTCCCCTCTTCAGGTGGCGGCCCCGATTCCTGCCCCTGGGTACGGGCCGTAGGGGGGTCCCGGGGCGTCCTGCCCCATCAGCAGCCCCTCTCCCGGTGGGGGCCTCGCCCCGGGGCGTCGTTGTCCCCGGTCCGAACCGATCGGCCCCGGCCCCGGCCGCACGGGTCCGCGCGCCGCCACGGTCCACGCGCCGCCACGAGGGCCTGCGGCCGTTCGGCCGCAAGAAGTGGGCCCGAACGGTAGCAGGGCGTGTCGCCCCGTCCGCTCCGGGCGGACGGCGCGCAGAGTGCCGCTATGACACGTACCCGTACGGCTGGCCTGGTCACCGCCGCCCTCCTCGCCCTGGTGTCGGCCGCCGCCCCCGCCCTGTCCGCCCCACCGGCCGGGACCGCCACCGCCCACCCTCCCCGTGCGTGTGCGTCGACGCCCCAGGGCGTCGGCGGACAGGCGGCACGCATCACCCACCTCGTGCGGAAGACGCGCAAGGACCTGGGGCTGAACGCCGTACTGGCCAAGGTGACCGTGCACGGGCGCGAGGTCGTCACCACGGCGGCCGGCGAGTCGATGACGGGAGTGCCCGCCACGACCGACATGCACTTCCGTGCCGGCGGAGTGGCGATCCCCTATCTGACGAACGTCCTGCTGCAACTCGTCGACGAAGGCCGCGTCGACCTCGACGCACCGGTGTCCCGGTGGCTCCCCCGGCTGCCGCACGGCGACGAGATCACACTGCGCATGCTCGGCAGCTCCACTTCCGGCTTGTACGACTACGTGACCGACCCCGGCTTCCTCGCCGCGCTCCACGAGGACCCGTTCCGACAGTGGAGCCCGCGCGAACTCCTCGCCATCTCGACCGGGGAGCCGCTGTGGTACGAACCGGGCACCAACTGGAGCTACTCCCACGCCAACTTCGTGATCCTGGGCGCCGCACTGGAGCGGATCACCGACACCCGTCTGGACCGGCTCCTCGAACAACGCGTCTTCCACCCGCTGGGCCTGCGGGAAACCCGCAACTCCTTCACCCCCGCCATGCCGCGGCCGGTGCTGCACGCCTTCACCGACGAGCGCGGCACCTACGAGGAGTCCACCTTCTGGAACCCCTCCTGGACCATCGCGCCGGGCGCGGTGCTCACCTCGGACATCTGTGACCTGGGCCGGTCCGCCGAGGCCATCGGCACGGGCCGGTTGATCTCACCGGCGTCGTACCGCACGCTCCTCGATCCGGGCACCGTCGGGAAGGGCGGCCCCACCGCCACCTGCCCCGCGACGGTGTGCCGGGCGCAGACCGCGGAGGCGCACTACGGACTCGGGGTGGTCGTCAAGGACGGCTGGATCTTCCAGAATCCGTTGTTCTCCGGCTACGGCGAAGTGATGGCCTACCTGCCCGCCGAGGGTCTGGCTATCGCCGTGGCGACGACCACGGGACCGGAGTCCCCGCAGGGCAACACCGCACAGACGGTGGCGTCGCGCATCGCCGCCGCCCTGGCTCCGGGCCATCCGCTCTTCGCCTGACGGAGCACCACGGGAAGGGAGTCGGCCGTCCCGGAGGACGTCCGGGACGGCCCGGCGCCTTTCGGCCCGGCGCCTTCGGGACCGTCGTCTTTCGGCCCGTCTCAAGGATTTTCTCCTCCCACCCCTTGGCCTCTCCACCCCCACACCTAGAGGCTGCGGTGGACACGTCAAATCAGTGCGTGTCCAAGACCGTCACCTCCAGGAGGACTTGGTGCTGAAGAGCGCGCGAGCCCGCAGGGCCACGCTGACCCTCGCAGGAGCATTCGCCTTGGTGATCGCCGTCCCGAGCGTCGCTTTCGCCGCCCCGCCCCCCGCACTGCCGGCCAACGCGGACGCACTGGATCGCACCTTCCAGCCGGGGTACGACTACGACACCGACGGCTGTTACGCCGTGCCCGCGATCGGTCCGGACGGCTCCCTCAACGGCGGTCTGAAGACCACCGGGGCGCTCAACGGCAGCTGCCGGGACGCGTCCGACCTCGTCAACACCAATGGCTACTCACGCTCCACGTGCAACAACGGTTGGTGCGCCGTCATGTACGCCTCGTACTTCGAGAAGGACCAGGTCGTCCCCGGCTGGGACCTGTTCGGGCACCGGCACGACTGGGAGCACGTGGTGGTCTGGGTGCAGAACGGCGAGGCGAAGTACGTGGCCACCTCCGCCCACGGGAACTTCAACGTCTACCCCCGTGACCAGATCCGCTGGGAGGGCACCCACCCGAAGGTCGTCTACCACAAGGACGGGGCGTCCACGCACTGCTTCCGACCCGCCAACTCCCACGACGAGCCGCCGGAGAACCACCAGCAGACCTGGCAGTACCCGGCCCTGGTCGGCTGGAACGGCTACCCTGCCGGTCTGCGCGAGAAGCTGGTCGCCGCCGACTTCGGCAGTGCGCACTTCGGGCTGGGGGACGGCAGTTTCGAGGGCAACCTCGCCAAGGCGAAGCCGGCCGGAATCCCCTTCTCCCCCTCTGCATGAGCCCGGACTCCGTGTCCCCGGAGACCCCCGGGGGCCGCTCCGTCCACCGGTGCCCTCATCACCCGCGGCCCGACCGCCCGCCGGTGGCGCCGGACCGTCCGTAAGCGAAACGGACGGCTCCCCGAGGGCCGCGCCCGCGGACCCGGCCCGATCGGCTGCGCGCGGTGGGCCTCGCCCCTGCTTCCCGTGGGCAAGGCCCCATCGGCCGTTGGACCGCGCCCGGAAGGAAAATGCGTCGACAACGCCCCTCGACACCCTTGAAAGTGATCGTCCATGACGAGCAGTGAGCTATGGAGCCGTGCGACCGCCGAGCGCTACGACGCCGAAGAAGCCGAGACGTCCTCGGCCGCCGCTCTCGAACCGACCCTCGCCTTCCTCGCCGAGCTCGCCGGAGGGGGCCGGGCACTGGAGTTCGCCATCGGAACCGGACGCGTGGGCGTCCCGCTCAGGGAACGCGGCGTGCCGGTGGTCGGCATCGAGCTGTCCGAGCACATGGCAGCGGTGCTGCGGCGCAAAGTCGACGAGGACACGCTCCCGGTCGTCATCGGGGACATGGCCACCACCATCGTTCCCGGCGAGTTCAGTCTGGTCTACCTGGTCTACAACACCATCACGAACCTGCTCACCCAGGACGAACAGGTCGAGTGCTTCCGCAACGCCTCCCGCCATCTGGAGCCCGGCGGCCGATTCGTCATCGAGCTGGGCGTGCCACCGTTGCGGTTCCTGCCGCCCGGCCAGGTCGCGGTGCCGTTCGACGTCTCCGAACGGCACCTGGGCTTCGACACCTTCGACCTCGTCGAACAGGTCCTCGTCTCGCACCACTTCACCCGCGAGGACGGCGACGGCCGCTACCGCCGCGACGCCTCCCGGCACCGCTACGCCTGGCCGGCAGAGCTCGACCTGATGGCGCGGATCGCCGGGTTGGAAAAGGAACGCCGTGTCGCCGACTGGCACGGGGCGCCGTTCGCCCAGGACTCCCCGAAGCACGTCTCCGTGTGGCGCAAGCCCGCCTGAGGGCGATCGGCTCGACCGGCGTCGTCTGCACCTCCCCCGCTCCCGCAGGCCCGGCGGCTCCCCACCGCGGCAATTCGATGGCGCGCACGAAGCAGTGCGGTCACCCTGGTCCAGTGGCAGAACCCAAGCATCAGATCCGAGCCCTGCACACGGACTCCACGGTCACCGTCTACCAGGCGTACTCGCCGGCCATCGGTCGGGCGGCGGCCCTGGACGGCCGTTTCCCGGCAGCGTGGCGACGGGACCGGATGACGTGGATCAAGCCGTCGTTCCTGTGGATGATGTACCGCTGCGGGTGGGGCACCAAGGAAGGCCAGGAGCACGTCCTCGCCGTCGAGATCGCCCGGGAAGGATTCGAGTGGGCCCTGCAACACGCCTGTCTGTCCCACTACGCGCACGGCCTCCACACCGACCGCAGCACCTGGAAGCGCCAACTGAAGCGGGCTCCTGCCCGTGTGCAATGGGACCCCGAACGCGACCTGCACCTCCAACCCCTTCCCCACCGATCGCTCCAGCTCGGCCTCGTCGGTGAAGCCGCACGGCTCTACGCCGACGAGTGGACCGTGACCATCACCGACGTCACACCGCTGGCTCGCGCGATCCACACCCGCGTACGGGGCGGAGAGCTGGATGCCGCCCGACGGCTCCTGCCGGATGAGCGCCCCTACCCCGTGAGCGATGAGGTGGTGGCCCACCTGCACCGCCGGGCGTGACCACCGCAGGAGAACGCCTCGTACCGACTTGGCGCTCCGGATCCACGGTCCGGCATCCTGCTTCCGCTCGACTCGGGAAGGCGGTTCACCACGGCGTCCTCCGTCATCGGCACGCTCCCTGCGGACGGCAGCACCGTCTGGGCCGGCTGCGGAGCCGGCGCCGCCCCGGTGCCCCTTCGGTCGATCCGCAGCAACGGCCGCCTAGCGCCTCCTGCGGCGGACCCTCCGCAGGAACAGGCCGGCCGCTGCGCCGACGAGCGAGATCCCGGCCAGAGCGGCCACCGGCCACCAGGCCGTACCGTCACCACCGTCACCACCGTCGGCAGCGGTGCTCGGCGAGGCCGAAGGGCTCGCGGGCGAGGGCGTGGCGGAGACCCGGGTCGGTGCGACGGAAGGGGCGGTGGACACCGGGGTCGGCCCGGTGGGGGGCGTTGCGGTGCCGGGCGGAACCGGATCGACCACCGGAACGGCGACCTCGCGCTCTCCGTGGCCGAGAGAGGGGAACCCCACGTCGACGGTGACCTTCCAGGTACCGGGCGGAAGGACTTCGGCAGTGCTCCAGCCGCTCCGGGTACCGGGATCGCGGACCAACCGCCAGGGGCCCATGGAGCGGGAGCCGTCAGGGCTGGTCGCATTCACCGTGGCGGCGACCGCCTCCTCGACGGCGTCCCCGTCGTCCTCCCAGGTGATCTCCGTGGTGACGTGGCCGTCCCGCTGCCCGGTCACCTCCACCCGGACGGTGTCCCCGTGGGCTTGGGCGACCGGCGGGGCGACGAGGAACCAGGCGAGGAACACGAGCAGGAAGACGAAGGACGTGGACGTTCGGGAAGCAGGGCGTGCGCGCATGGACGGGTGCTCCAGGTGCGTGAGGTGCGGTGGGAACGAGGTGCGGCGGGAAGACACCTCGGAGGGTCGAGGCGTCGGTGGACGGCCGCGCTCGGCGACCGCCCTCCGACGCCTGACCGGTGAGGGGGCCGGGGCACGTCGTCCCCGGCCCGGAGAGCTGCGTCAGGAGAGCTTCTGGAGCGTCCACGCCTGTGTGGCACGGCCGTCCGCGCGCTGCAGGTCGAGCAGCCAACTCCCGTAGTACGGACGGTTGCTCACCGTCAGGGCGTAGGCGCCGCTCGGGTCGTTCACCGCGGTCGCTCCGCCGCGACGGGACAGTTTCCACTTCTGTGTGGTGGAGTTGCCGCAGGGCTGTTGGGCGACCCACATGCCCGCGGCGGGAGCACCACCCGTCTGCAGACACTTCCCGGAAACCGCCGAGCGGATCCGGACGAGCCCGCCGCCCGCGTCGTCGAACAGCCACTGCTGCTGGGCGTATCCATTGGCCCGTGCGCCCACGAGCACCGTCCCGTTGGCGATGCGCCCGCCCCACACTTCGGCAGCCATGCCGGTGCCCGCGTTGCCGAGGGTGTAGCGGCTGCCGGGAACGGTCGTGCCGCCGCCCGCGTCGAGGGTACGGAAGGAAGCGGTCGGTCCGGCTCCGCTGTCACGACCGGACCGGTCGCGCACCGAGACCGCAACCTTGTACGCGGTGCCGGGGCGGAGGTTGTAGACGCGCAGGGCCTGGGACTGGGTCCAGGTCAGGTGCCTGCCGTTCAAGAGCACCTGGTACCAGGCGGCACCCTCGACCTTCGGCCAGCTCATCACGGCTGCCGTGGACTGCACTTGACTGACCGTCACCGCAGGTCCACCGGTCGGCGTCGGGGTGGGGGTCGGGGTCGGGGTGCGAGTGGGCGTCGGGGTCGGGGTCGGGGTCGGCGTGGGGTCGGGGTCGGGCTTGCTGCCGCCCTTGGATCGCATCAGGAACTGGTTGTCGGCGATGTTCCAGTGCGTGGCCAGATAGCTGCCGGCCTTGGGGCTGGTGTGGAAGTAGTCGTCGTGGTTGCAGTCCAGTATGTTCTCGGCCGCCCTGTTGGAGCACACGTAGCGCATCGTGGGGTAGTACGGGGAGTCCGAGTAGCACATGACGTCGTACTCGTCCGTGCAGTGTGCGCCGCGACTGGTGTGGGGCGCGCTGTTGTTGACCGCGCCGAGGTTGTGGCCGAGCTCGTGGGCGGCGGTGTGACCGCCCCAGCAGCCGGCGTCGGTGCGCCCGTAGGAGGGGCCGAAGTTGCTCTGGTTGTTCTGTCCCGGCCGTTCGTCGCCGGCGAACGTACCGATGCCGCAGTAGACCTTGGCGTCCGCGAAGATCATGTACTTGCGGTCGCGCCGATCGAGGCCCTTGCCCGCGAGCGCCCTGTTGGTCGCACCGAACTCGGAGAGCGCGGAGTCCGGGAGTTCGATGTTGAGCACGGTGGGCGTGCAGTCCGCCGTGGTCACATAGCGGATGTGCCGTACGCCGCCCGTTTCCTCGGCGCTCGCCGAGTAGATGAGGTCGGCGTCGGCGGCCCACTTGCGGAACGAGGCGACGTACTCGGCGTACCGGTCGCGGCCGGGGCCGTGCACGTACACGACCTGTACGCGATTGCCCGTGCTGCCGTCGCCGTCACACTGCACGACCTGACCTGCGGGGCCTGCGGCAACGGCCTGGGTGCCGGACGAGGCGGCCGGCTCCGGGGCCGCGGCGGCCGCGGAACCGGCACCGTCCGCGTCGGCAACGGGCACGTCCTGGGGGCGTTCGCCCCCCTCTTCGGTGACCGGGGCCCCGGACGCGGGCTTCGCCGGGTCGACCGCGGGGAGCTTGGCGGCCACGACGGGAGCCACGTCCGCCTTGATGTCCACGCCCTTGGGCGGGGCGTCGGGCCCATGGGTGCACAGCCCCGCATCGGTGCGGTAGACGCCCGTGCAACGGTCGGTCCGGGAAGCCGCCTTGAGGCCGTCGTAGACCATGCCGCGCCGGGTGTCGTTGGCGGGCTCACCGACGAGGGGCTCCGGCTCCTCGTCCCTGGCCGGGGTGACGGCGGGCACGGGAGCGGCAGTCGGCGAGGAGCCGGCCTGCACGGGCGTGAACGCCTCCGTGCGCGTTCCCGGATGAGCGCCGTCCCCCATTCCTGCGTAGGCGATGCCTCCCGCGACCACCGCCGCTGACGCCACGGCAGCGGTGACGAGCATCAATCCCTTGCGCTTGCGCCGGTGTTCGCGCTTCTTGCGATGTCTAGTCATGCGCACCTCAAATCCTTGGTCGGAGGAGTGGGTGCGCGGAAGCCTGCCAGACCCGCACGGGGAAGAATTCGGGCAAACAGGAATAGCCGTTGAGATACCTGACCGTTACCTTCCCGCCAAATCTAATGAACTGTCAATTCCTTTAAAGAAAAGGCTAGTTGAGCTAGTCGACCCTGAATGGTACGTACCTTGCACGAGATCTCGTTATTGAATCGAGATACAGCGAGTGGGCGTATTGACACTAATTCAGTAAAGCATTCACCTAATTGCTACTTCTCGAATTCCCCCCGTCACCAGCCGTAAGGAATCCTTCGCTCCTGCAACGGAGTGGGCCACTCGGCCGCACCATGCGCCCACCAGTGGCCGATCCCGCCGTCTCCACGCCCCGTTCGCTCCGAGCCCTTCAGCCCCCGCACGTGCCGGCGATCCCCCCACCCACGGGGAAACAGGGCGAAGGTTCTCTGATGCGCCACCAGGAGGAGGAACTCCCCCAACCCGACGGCGAGCTCCGGACTCGGGACATCGAACTCCGGCTTGTCTACGAGGCGTGCGGGGAGAGAGCTCGCCTTCCCCGACGTCCGGCGCCTCGCTTCGTCCCGCAGGCGCCCCTGGGAAAAGACCGCGGACCCTGCACCGGATGGGTCCAGGGCCCGCTCGCTCTGAGGAAGGCGCAAGCCCCACTCCCGCCCCGGCTGGTGCGCAGCGTCCCCCAGGGGGAGACTCTGTACGGCGATGCCTTCGACCGAGGTCACGGCCCTCGTGCGTGCGCTCCTGGCCGTCGGCCCGGCGCACCGTGACGTACCGGACGCAAGGAGCCCCGGTGGCCGTCATCGTTGTCGAAGGGCGCCGCCTCCTCCGTCCGGCGGGCAGGACCCGCGGGTCCTGCCCGCTCCTTCCTTTCTCCCGCAGAGGGTGTGAGCAGTGGACCTGACAGTCAATGGAACGGCGCGGCAGGTGCAGAGCCCGCCGGACGACGGTGCGATTCGGCTCCTGCGGGAGACCCTGGGGCTCACCGGGACGAAACTGGTCTGTGGCGCCGGGGTGTGCGGGGCGTGCACGGTCCTGGTCGACGGCGTCCCGAAGGTGGCCTGCTTGACGCCGGCGGCAGCGCTGGAGGGCAAGAGCGTCACCACGGTGGAGGGCCTGGAGGGCAACCATCCCGTGCAGCGGGCGTTCGCCGCCCACGACGCACTGCAATGCGGCTACTGCACGCCCGGGTTCGTGGTGGAGGCCTCCTGCTTCGTGGACCGGTGGCGAGCCGAGCACGGCGACGCCCCGCCGTCACGGGACGAGATCGCCGCCGCCCTGGCGGGACACCTGTGTCGCTGTGGTGCCTACGAAAACGTCTACGCGGCCGTCACCGCGGCGTGCACGGGGGCGCACGACCAGGAGGACGCCCCGCCCCCGCGCGTCGAAGCGATGCAGAAGATCACCGGCGGGGCCCTCTACACGACGGACCTTCACCCGGACGGCCTCCTGGAGGGCGTTCTCGTCCGCTCGCGGCACGCCCATGCCCGTGTCAGGTCCTTGACCGGTGGCGACCGGGTGGTCGATCTGCTGCCCGAAGACCGCACCGTCCGCTACGTGGGCCAGCCGATCGCGGCCGTCGCCGCCGAGACCCTCGGCGCCGCACGGGCCGCCGCGGAGCAGGTCCTCGTGGACTACGAGGTCCTGCCGGCCGTGGTCGAGCTCCGCCGGGCCGGGGCGCCCGAGAGTCCGGTGGTCCACGTCACTCGAAAGGACCGCCAGCGGGCGCCCCATTCTTCCGAGGGCTCCGTGACGCGCGCCCCGTGGAACGGCAACGTGCGGGGCCCGGCCCAGCTGAACTGGCGGGGCGGTCGTGCCGTCAAGAGGATCCTGCAGGCCCGCGCGGTGGGCGACCGGCGCCTGGTGGAAGCCGCCTTCACGGCCGAGCCCCAGGTCCACACGCCACTGGAGCCACATGCCTGCCTGGCGTCGTGGGACGGCGACGGCGACCTCCACCTCTGGGTCTCCACCCAAGCGGTGGGAGCCGTCGCCGAGCAGGCGGCCGAACGATTCGGCCTGCCGCCGGAACGCGTGCACGCCTCCGCCGTACACGTCGGCGGGGGATTCGGCTCGAAGCTCGGCATGACCAGCGAGGTGGTCGCCGCCGCGGAACTGGCCCGGCTGCACTCCGCCCCCGTCCGCATCGTGTTGAGCCGGGCGGAAGAACTCACCGACGGCGGCCACCGGCCCGGCACCCACGCCCGCATTGCCATGCTCACCGACGAACGAGGCGAGCTCTCGGCGCTCGCGCTCGACGTGCGGGGAGACGGTGGCGTGTCCATCGGGTCGAGCGTGGCCTCGCTGGCGAAGTTCATCTACGGGCACGCTCCGCGGCGGCTCCGTGACTACGACATCGTCACCCACCGCCCTCCCGCGGCTCCCTTCCGGGGGCCCGGCGGACCGCCGCTCGCCTGGGCCCTCGAACAGACCGTGGACGAGACCGCCCACCGTCTGGGCGAGGACCCCATCGCGCTGCGCCTCCGCTGGGACGGCAACGCCAAACGGCGCGCCCTGTACGAAGCGGCAGCGGAGTTGCCGTTGTGGACCGGCCGGCCGGCCGTCGGCTCGCAGACCGGTCGCTTCCGGCGCGGCGTGGGCGTCGCCGCCGCCAACTGGATGTACTTCCTCGACAAGGGCACACGGGTCGAACTCACCGTCGAGGAAGGCGTGGTGGTCGCCCGCACCGCCACCCAGGACATGGGCCAGGGGTCGCGCTCCGTCATCGCCGACGTGATCGCCACCGAGCTGGATCTGCCCCCGCACCTGGTCCGGGTGGACATCGGCCACGGCGCATCCGTCCACGGTCCCACCTCGGGAGGCAGCAGGACCACCGCGTCCATCGGGCCGGCCGCCCTCGACGCCGCCGAGCGCCTGCGCTCTGCGCTGACCGCCAGGACGACGGGGCGAGGAAGCCGGGAAATCCAGGAGCTCCTCGCCGAGGCCGAAGGCGTTCGCGTCGTCGGCAGGCGCCCGCGGGACCGCCGTGGCTACGTCACGCCCGTGGGGCTCAACCACCTGACGCTCGGCAGGGGCTTCACCGGCGCCGTCCACGTCACCGAGGTCGAGGTCGACACGCGGCTCGGCCGGACGCGCGTCACACGCGTCTGGGGCGGAATCGCCGTGGGCCGCATCCAGGCGCGCTCCCTCGCCGTCAGCCAGTGCCAGGGTGCCATCGTCCAGGGCATCGGCTACGCCCTGTACGAGGAACGCATCACCGATCCGTCGACGGGTGTCGTCCTGACGGACAACCTCGAGGACTACCGCATCCCCGGAATCGGCGACACCCCGGAGATCGAGATCCATTTCCACGAGGAGGGGTTCGATCACGTCATCGGTGGCGGGGTCGGCCTGGGAGAGGTCTCGACCCTGCCCGTCGCGGCGTCCATCGGCAACGCCGTTCACGCTGCCACCGGCTGGCGCCCCCCTCACCTGCCCATCCGCCCCGACCGCCTCCTGGAAGGGTTGCGCGCGTGAACCAGCCCCTCACCCTCAACGAGGCATCCGCCGCCGTCCTCGACGGCGGAGGAGAACTGCAGGCAGGCGGCACGGACACGACGGCCCGGCGGCACGCCGGAATCACCGCCCGCCCGACCGTGCAGATTCCGCTGCTGTCCGACCTCCACGGCATCACCCGCCGCGCCGACGGCACCACGCGGATCGGCGCGCTGACCACGGTCGCCGAGCTCAGCTCTCATCCCGAACTGATGGCGGACTACCCCGCGTTGCCCGAGACGGCAGGCGCCCTCGCCACGCCCCAGATCCGCAACGTCGGCACGCTCGGCGGCAACCTCCTTCAGCACAACCGCTGTTGGTACTACCGCAATCCCCACTTCCGTTGCCACCGCGACGGAGGGGACGCATGTCCTGCGCACGGCGGAGTGACCCTGCACGGCACCGTGGTTCCACAAGGGCCTTGCATCGCCCCCCACCCGTCGTCGATCGCCATCGCCCTGCTCGGCTACGACGCCGACGTCGAGGTCCATGAACTCGGGACCGTGGGCGTCGCCGATCTGTACGGCGACGGATCGGACCCCACCCGCGACCACCTGCTCGCACCGCACCAGATCCTCACGGCCGTCACCCTGCCGGCTCCGCTCGCCGGTGAGCATGCGGCCTACAACCGGGCCATCAGCCGCGCCAAGGCGGAATGGCCGCTCGTCGAAGCCGTGGCCCGCGCGGCGATGTCCGACGGCCTCGTGAGGGCGGTGGCGGTCGCGGCCGGCGGCATCGCCCACACCCCCCTGCGACTGCCGGAAGTCGAAGGGGTGCTGCTCGGACGAGAGCCCACGCCCGAGCTGCTG
This sequence comes from Streptomyces sp. NPDC058872, assembly GCF_042743065.1. Classification (NCBI taxonomy): domain Bacteria; kingdom Bacillati; phylum Actinomycetota; class Actinomycetes; order Kitasatosporales; family Streptomycetaceae; genus Streptomyces; species Streptomyces sp. NPDC058872. The sequence goes on along the minus strand of NZ_JBHYMK010000041.1, from coordinate 56,274 downwards.
CTCGCCGCGGCGACCGCGGCCACCGAGCGCTGTGCACAGGGGGAAGGGACCCGATTCAAGGTGGACCTGCTCCGTGACATCGTTCTCGACGTGCTGGAGGGGACGATCCCGACCGAGGCCTGACACGGACGGCACGTTCGGGGCGTACGGGTCCGCCGGTCGGCGCACCGCTTGACACTGCACTTATCGTTTATCGATAATATCGATAAACGATAAGTGCAGTGAGCAGGGGGAATCATGGGCGCCAAGTTCCGGTGGAGCCAGACCGACGGTCGACTGCTGGAAGCGGGGCTGGGCCTGGCCCTCGCACTGGTCGGCATCTTCGGGATACTCCTCCCGGCCCTCGGGGTGGCCGGCCTCATGGATCCGGTGGACACCCGCGAGGTCGCATCCAAGACGGCGACCCAGGTGCCGGGAACAACGGTCGACGCGGCGACGGGCTCCGGCATGGCCCCCACCGGGACCCATCGGGTGGACCTCGCCTTCCTCTCCCCCGATCTGGGCCAGCGCCTGCTGCTCGCCCTGCCGGAGGTCATCGGCAGCCTGCTCCTGCTCCTCATCCTGACGCTCCTCTTCACGATGGCCCGGACCCTGCGCGACGGTGACGTCTTCGTGCCGGCGAACGCCCGGCGCCTGAGCATCATCGGGCTCACGGTGCTGGCGCAGTCCCTCCTCACTCCGATGCTTCCGGCGCTCACCACAGAACTGCTGGTGAGCGGTACCCCGATGGCCGAAGAGGTCCCGTTCTCCGCCACCTTCACCGGCGGGCACGTACTGTTGGCCCTCCTCGTCCTGGCCCTGGGAGAAGTCTTCCGTCGCGGCACGAAGCTGCGCGCCGACACCGAGGGGCTGGTCTGATGCCACCAGAAGAGGAACACCGGGTCCAGGTCCACCTCGACCGACTGCTGGCCGAGCGCGGCATGACCCTGTCCGAACTGGCCACCAGGGTCGGGGTGACGGTGGTGAACCTCTCCGTCCTCAAGAACGACCGCGCGAAGGCGATCCGCTTCTCCACGCTCACCGCGATCTGCCGCGAACTGAACTGCCAACCCGGCGAGCTGCTCAGCATCCGCGAAGACCGATGACGCCGCCCGCCCGGCCGGCCGGATCGTCGGGCCGGCGCCGTCGACCGTGCGTCAGGTGCCGGTGCCCTGCCGGGGAACGCCGTCGGGAGACGCGGTCGGCGCAAGGAGGCGCCGCCGGAAGAGGTCGAGGACCTCGTCGAGTGCCCGGCGGGTGGGTTGGCCGGGTTCGTCGATGAGGTGCTCGGTCAGGACGGAGTGGGGTGGCAGCAGACCGTCGGGGTTCGCCGCGCCGTCGTCGAGCTCCACCCCCACGAAGGCGTCGCCCAACTGCTCCCGCAGGTGGGCGAAGCGCGCTCCGGGAGCGAGACGGTCGCCGCGGAAGCGCAGACCGAGGACCGTCAGGCCCTCGGCACAACGCTTCCGGACGGTCCGCAGGTCCTCGGGCGACACGTCGATCGAGCGGCGGTTGCGGTCCGTCACGGCGAGCGGGAGGGACGGCTGGCAGAGCACGGGCGCGAGGAGCCGGTCGTCCGTCGCCATGGCCAGGGCGAAACCTCCGGTCAGACACATCCCCAGGGCGCCGACGCCCGGACCGCCGCACCGGGTGTGCTCATGGGCGGCCAGGGCGCGGAGCCAGTCCACGATCGGGGAGGTGCGGCCCACGGCCAGCAGGGTGAACTCCCTGCTGACACAGACCCGGACGGCGGCCCGCAGACCGGTGCCCGCGGCCCCCGTCCACCCGTGCGCCTTCGGATCGGGATCACGACCGGCGACGCCGAAGAGGTCGGGCAGGACGACGGAGCAGCCGATGTCACGGACCTGTCGCGCGAACCGGGCGACCTTCGGGGTGATGCCCGGAATCTCGGCCAAGATGATCACGGCCGGGCCGGTGCCGGAGCGCAACACCCGGTGAGTACGGCCGCCGTGCGCGAACCGTTCGCGGGTGAAGTCCGACAGGGGATCGTCGGGCACGTGTCCTCCAGTTCCCGGAAGGGGATCACCGCCCGTGCGGGCACGCCGGCACGCCACACGTTACCCGCGGGTAGCGTCTCTTGCACCCCCTTCGCGCGCCCCGGTTCATCCCACCGCCGCCGCCCGGCCCCCTCGCGCGGCGGCCGGGGCGCGGCGCGGTCACGGGCGCCGCGCGCCTCGGTCGGGCCGGCGCGGACTTCACACCGCCGGGAGGACGATCTCCCTCTTCAGGATCTTGCCGCTCGGTCCCAGCGGCAGCTCGTCCACGAGCAGCACGTGGCGCGGGTACTTGTAGGCCGCCACCCGCTCCTTGACGTACTCCCGCAGTTCGTCGCCCGAGGCCTGCGCGGCGGGGCGGAGCACGACCACGGCCGCGACCTGCTCGCCCAGTTCGGGGTGCGGGACGCCGACGACGGCGGCCAGGGCGACGGCCGGGTGCTCGTGCAGCACCTCCTCGATCTCGCGCGGGTAGACGTTGTAGCCGCCACGGATGATCATGTCCTTCTTGCGGTCGACGACGTACAGGTAGCCGTCCTCGTCGGCGCGGGCGAGGTCGCCGGTGCGGAGCCAGCCGTCGGGGATGGTGGCCGCCGTCTCCTCGGGGCGGTTCCAGTAGCCCTTCATCACGTTGGGTCCCCGGACGGCCAGCTCGCCGATCTCGCCGGGGGTCACGTCCCGGCCCTCCTCGTCCAGGAGGCGCACCGCCACGTCCCGGATGGGGGTGCCGATGGAGCCGGCCTTGCGCGGCTTGTCGGGGTGGTTGAAGGTGACCACCGGGCTGGTCTCGGACATGCCGAAGCCTTCCAGGACGGGGCAGCCGAAGCGCCGCTCGAAGCCGTGCAGGATCTCCACCGGCAGCGAGGCCCCGCCGGAGATGCACATCCGCAGCGTCGACAGGTCCGCGTCCGACGGGTGCTGGAGCAGCGCCGCGTACATCGTCGGCACGCCTTCGAAGACGGTCGCCCGCTCGCGGGCGATGGCGTCGAGGACGGCCCCCGGCTCGAACCGCGGGATCATCACGAGCGAGGCGCCGCTGCGGACGGCCGCGCTCATGGTGCAGATCTGTCCGAAGATGTGGAACAGCGGCAGACAGCCCACCACCACGTCGTCCGGCGTCATCCGCTGGATCTCGACGCTGTTGACCTCGGTGTTGTGCCGCAGGCCGGCGTGGGTGAGGACGGCGCCCTTGGGCCGGCCGGTGGTGCCGGAGGTGTACAGCAGGACGGCCGTGTCCTCGCCGCCCGTGTCGGCGACCCCGGGCAGCGGCTCGCACGCGGCCAACATCGCGGCGAACCCGGCGGGTTCGACGGTGGTGTGCGGCACTCCCGCGGCGGCGGCCCCCTGCGCGCCCTCCCCAGGCGCCTGGTGCCACTCGAAGAGCCGTGCCGCGCCGGAGTCGGCGAGGTGGTACTCGGTCTCCCGGGTCTTCAAGAGCGGGTTCATCGGAACCACGACCGCTCCGGCGCGCAGGATTCCGTAGTACAGGAAGACGAACTCGGGAACGTTCGGCAGCATCAGGGCCACCCGGTCACCCGGTCGCACGCCCTGGGACCGGAGCAGGGCTGCCGCTCGGGCGGAGCCTTCGTCCAGCTCCGCGTAGGTGATGACCCGCTCCCCCAGTCGCAGCGCGGGGCGCTCCGGCTGCCTCTGCGCCGTCTCCACGAGGAATCCCGCCAGATTGACCATGACCGCCTCCGCCACACGAAATCGCCGACTGTTTACACCGCCGACATCTTGCAGTCGTGCGGGGACCCGACCTATGGCCGAGAGGACAGCGTTCACACCCCCGTTTTGTTCCTGGTGACAAAACGGTCGGGATACGGTGCGGCCATGAGCATTTCGGGTGTGACAACGGCGCTCCGTGCAAGGCTTCCCGAGTTGGCCGAGAAAATGGCCTTGCGCATCCGCTCCGAGGTCGATGCGTACGAGGACGAGTCGCTCATCTCCCTGGACTCGCTGCGGCGCTCCTGCCTCGCCAACGCGGACCGCCTGCTGACGCACCTCCACGGCGAAGGCGCCCCGGAGGCGGAGGCGGCCCGGGAGACCGGGCGGGCCCGCGCGGAGCAGGGCGTCCCACTGGCGGACACGCTGCGCGCCTACCGCATCGGCTCGGAGCTGTTGTGGACGGAGATCCTCGCGGAGGCGCGTACGCACCCCGAAGTCTCGAACGACCTGCTGGTCTCGGAGTCCGCGAAGTTCTGGGCGCTGTTCGGCCTGTACGCCGAGGCGGTGGCAGTGGCCTACCGGGAGACGGCGGCCGAATTGACCTCGCAGGGACAGGCCAGGCGCTCGGCCTTGGTGGAGGCGTTGTTCACCGGCATCATCACCGACCGCACCATGTGGGAAGCCGCCCGTGAACTGGGGCTGCCCGAACACGGTCCGTACGCCGTTGCCGTCGCGGAGGCCGGCGCTCCGGGCGAGGAGCCGCTCGCGGGCGCGGAGGCGGCCTTGCGCCGGGCGGAGCTCCCTTCCGCTTGGAGACTGCTGCCCGACCAGCAGCTCGCCCTGATCGCACTGCCCCATGCGGCTGCGGAGAGCACGTGCTTGCGCATCCTGCGGCGCGGTCGCGCCCGGGTGGGATTCAGCCCGTGCTTCGGGTCGCTGCAGAACGCACCCCAGGCGCTGCGTTTTGCCCGTCTGGCCCTGGCCGGGCTGCCGGGTGCCGGGCCGGGGGTGGCGCGGTTCGACGACGACCCCTTGGCCATGGTCGTCGCCGCGGCGCCGGCCGAGGCCGCCCACTTGGTGGAGGTGACCCTCCAGCCGGTGCTTGACCTACCGGCTGCGGAACGGTCCCGGCTCCTGAGGACCTTGGAGCACTGGTTCGCTTCCGGAGGCTCGGCCGCAACCGCAGCCCAGGGCCTGTTCGTCCATCCCAACACCGTCCGCTATCGACTCCGGCGCATCGAGGAACTGACGGGCCGGTTCCTCTCCGATCCGCGGACGGCGGCGGACATCGGTGCGGCGCTCCTGGCGGTCCGCAGTCCCGGGAAGGGAACCGGCGGTCGGGCGGTGGGCGGAGCGGGCGACGGCCGCTGAGGCCGCACCCGAGCGCTTGCCCCACGGGCAGCCGCACGGTGTCGTCGTCCCCCACGGTCCGGACGGTCGGAGCAGAAGACGCCCGACCGGCGCCACGGGGCACCGGGGGCCTTGGCACGCGTGGCCGGGTTGCGGAGGACGGGCGGGACACAAACGATGACATCGGGCGTTGACGCCCGAGGCGGGGGCAGCCGTGGCCGTCGAGGCCACGGAACAGGACACTTGCGCGCTCCCGACACGGAGAGATACATGACCGAGCCCCCTTCCCCGATCACGCCTCGTCTCGAACCGGCCGCGCAGGAGCTGTGCGACGCGACCGACCCGCATCCCCGGATCTACGAGGTCCCGCCCGAGAAGGGACGCGAGATCCTCCTCGGCCTGCAGCTGGACCCGAGCGTGCCCAGGCCCGAGGTCGACGAGGAGTGGGTCGACGTCGACACCGGCGCGTGGGGCACCGTCCGCACCCGCATCATCCGCCCGAAGGGCGTCACCGGCCCCCTGCCCGTCGTCTTCTACATCCACGGCGCCGGCTGGGTCTTCGGCGACGACCGGACCCACGACCGGATCTTCCGCGAACTCACCGTCGGAGCGGGCGCCGCAGGCGTCTTCCCCGTCTACGACCGCGCACCCGAGGCGAAGTACCCCACCCAAGTGGAGCAGAACTACGCCGTCGGCCAATGGGTCATGAAGCACGGCGCCGAACACGGCCTCGACGCCTCCCGCGTCGCCGTCACCGGCGAATCCGTCGGCGGCTGCATGTCCACCGTCTTCGCCCTGATGAACAAGGAACGCGGCGGCATCGACCTCAAGGCACAGGTCCTGCTCTACCCGGTGACCGACGCCGACTTCGACACCCCCTCCTACCTCCAGTTCGCCGAGGGCTACTTCCTCACCCGCGACGGCATGAAGTGGTTCTGGGACGCCTACACCACCGACCCCGCCCAACGCGCCGAGCACCACGCCTCCCCGCTGCGGGCGAGCCTGGACCAACTCAAGGGACTCCCCACCACCCTCGTGATCACCGACGAGGCCGACGTCCTGCGCGACGAGGGCGAGCAGTACGCGAACAAGCTCCGCGAGGCCGGCGTGGACGTCACCTCCGTCCGCGTCCAGGGCATGGTGCACGACTTCCTCCTCCTCGACAGCCTCCGCGACACCCGCGCCGCCAACGTCGCACGCCACCTCGCCATCGAGGCCCTCAGGACCGCGCTCCACGACGACTGACACACCCGTCGCGCCCCGCTGCGCACGAATCCCACGGGTCCGGGCCCGCCGGCGCCACCACGGCGCGGGCGGGCCCGGCTCTTCTCCCGGTGGAACGGTCCGCAGGCGCACCCCTGCGGCGCCGTGCACGCCCCCCATGTTTACATCGCTTACTTCGATGTCCTAATGTGAGGACTGTACACATCGTGAGGACTCGAAGGAGAAGGGAAAACGGGATGACCAGCGAACTGTTCTCGCCCCTGCTGCTGCGCTCCGGGCAGGAACTGAAGAACCGGACCGCGAAGGCGGCGATGGAGGAGAACATGGCCGCCGACGGCCAACTCCCCGGCGAGCGGTTGATCGCCTTGTACCGGCACTGGGCCGCCGGCGGCACCGGCCTGCTGATCACCGGCAACGTGATGGTCCACGCCGAGGCCCTGACCGGACCCGCCGGCGTCGTGCTCGACGAGCACGCGCCCCTGGAGCCTTTCATCGAGTGGGCGGAGGCCGGCAAGTCAGGTGGCGGAGCGATCTGGATGCAGATCAACCACCCCGGACGCCAGGTGGCCTCCGACATGCCCGGTGTCGTGTGGGGCCCGACCGACATCGGTGTCAGCCTGGGCAAGCACAGCAGCCGCTTCGGCCGCCCCACCGCCATGACGCCGCAGCAGATTCACGAGACCGTGGAACGGTACGCGGTAACCGCCCGCCGTGCCGAGGAAGCCGGTTTCGACGGCGTCGAGATCCATGCCGCCCACGGCTACCTCCTGTCACAGTTCCTCTCCCCGCTGGTCAACAAGCGCACTGACGAGTGGGGCGGTTCGCTGGAAAACCGGGCCCGGATGCTACTGGACGTCGTCCGCGCCGTCCGCGCCGCCGTTTCCTCCTCCTTCGCGGTCGCCGTCAAGCTCAACTCCGCCGACTTCCAGCGCGGCGGCTTCGACGCCGACGACGCACGCCAGGTCATCGAGATGCTCGAACCCCTCGGCGTCGACCTGGTCGAACTCTCCGGCGGCAGCTACGAAAGCCCCGCCATGACCGGCCGCCCCGCCGACGACCGCACCCAAGCCCGCGAGGCCTACTTCCTCGACCTCGCCAAGGACCTCGTCAAGACCAGCCCGCTCCCCCTCATGCTCACCGGCGGCATCACCCGCCGCGCCACCGCGGAGAAGGTCCTCGACAGCGGCGTGGCGGTCCTCGGCATGGGCACCGCCCTCGCCGTCACCCCGGACCTGCCCGCACGCTGGCGCCGGGGCCGCGAGGCCGACGCCGTCATGCGGCCGGTGACCTGGTCCGACAAGGCCCTCGCCTCCGCCGCGAGCATGGCCCAGGTCCGCCACCAGATGCGGCGTCTCGCCCACGGGCGCACCCCCAGGCCCGGCACCCACCCGGCCCTCGCCCTGATCTCCGAGTACCGCAGGCAGCGCCGGGCCCTGCGCTCCTACCGCGCCTGGCTGACCACGACACGGGCCGCACGGGCCCGAGGGTGACGCCGACGGCGCCCCGATCGGCTTCCACGCCCCTTTGAGACGCCGCCTCGCCCCGGGCCCCACCGTCGACGGACCGGTCGACACCCGCACGGAACCGAGGGGGGCCTTCCCTCCGGGCGATCCGGTCACGGCCGCACGACCGGCCGTCCCGGCCCTCCTCCCGTCCCGATCGTTTAGGGTGTACGCGCCGTTCACATCGGAGTTGCGGTGTGCACATCGCACACACACGGAGAGCGAGCGTGAGCCATGCCACGGACCGGTGGGTACCACCACGGTGATCTGCGGGCCGCCTGCCTGCGGGCAGCGCGGGAGCTGCTGGAGGAGGACGGCAGCGCGGGCCTGTCGCTGCGCGCGGTCGCGCGCCGGGCCGGGGTGTCGGCGACCGCCCCCTACCGCCACTACGCGGACCGCGAAGCGCTCGTCTCCGCGGTCGCCGCCGAGGGCTACCGCGAGCTCGCCGCACACCTGACGGCAGCCCACCCCGCCCCGTCGGCCCCGGACGACCTGGCCGCCGTCGCCGTCGCCTACGTCAGGTTCGCCCTCGATCACCCCGCGCTGTTCCGCGCGATGTTCGCAGAGCCCTGCGACCCGACCAGCGAAGAACGCGTCGCCGCGACGGAAGCCATCTCCCAGTACGTCCAGGGCACCGTCCGTGACGCCTTCCCCGGCGTCGAAGACACCGGGGCGCTGTCGATCACCGTCTGGGCACTCGTCCACGGCCTGGCGTTCCTGCACCTCGACGGCAAGCTCGACGCCTCCACCCCCGAGGCCGTCGCCCAACAGGTCCGCGCCTCCGTGTTCGCCCTGTTCGCCGCCGCCCCCGCGCTCAAGGAGGCGATCACGGCGGACCGTACCGCGTAGCCCTGCGAACCGGCGGACGTCTTCCTTGCCTGTTCTGCCGCCCTCCCCATCACCCTGACGGCCACCGAGCGGCAACGGCTGAAGAAGGCGGCCCACGGCCACAGGACTCCGCATCAGGCCGGGGTCCGGTCACGGACCGTGCTCATGGCGAGCCGGGCAGCACCAGTCCTGGATCTTCATCCGGGACCCGTACTTCCGTGCCAAGGCCGAGCGCGCCCTCGACCCATGCGCCCGAACCTACGATCTGCTGGCCCGGCTCGACCGACACACAACCGCCGACCGGCGCCAAGAAACCCCCATCGCCCTGGCAGCCTGATCTACCCTCAAAGGACTTCCGAAAGCGATCGGTTAGTCAGCTGCGGCCTCGTCCGCGATGGGGAGCACGAGCACCGACGGCTGGTGGAGCGAGATCCGAACTGGTGTGAGGTGGTGAGCCGTTGCCGTGGGTTCGCCGGTTCCGGTGTTGCGGGCGAAGCGCGGGTGGGCTCCACGGGCCGCGGACGTCGACCGGCTCGGTGAGCGGCGGCGTGGTGAAGGTCAGCACGTCGTTCCGCGCCTCGACCGGATGTTTGTCCGCCTGTACGGGCTTCACTGGTCCCCACCCGGCTCAGCTGCGGAACGACACGAACCGGTCCGTCCCAAGGCCCCGAGAAGGAGCCCGGGGCCGGGGGCCGGGCCGGGGCTGCCACAGCATGGACCTGCATGCCCCTTCAGACACGTCCCCGTACGGCAGGACAGTGGCCTGACGGCGGGTGGACCGCGCGTTCCCGACGCAACCGGTCGTCCGTCAGACCTGGTCGACGAGGGTGTGGACCGCAGCAGTCGCCGTCCGCTCGACGAGCGCGATGCCCGCTTCCCGGGTGGGCTGACCGTCGGTGAGGACGACCACGAGCATGGAGCGTCCCGCGTATTCGACGATGCCGATGCTGTTCACGACCCACAGCCCCGTCGTCTCGCGAGGCAGCCAGCCGTTCTTGAGGACGGGTACGGAGGTGGGTGAACCCGCGGCGCCCACGCCCCAGTCCTGGCCGGCGGTGACGTCGCTCATGAGGGAGCGCAGGTACGCCCGGGAGGTGGTGGACAACGGCGAGTCATCCTCGAAGACGGCCTTCAGGAGGGCCAGCTGGTCATGAACCGTGGTTTGTGTGAGCCCCCACGGGCCGCGCTGTCCGGCATGGGCCGCAGTGAGTCCGAGTCGTGCGTTGGCCGCGTCCAGACCCTGGCGCCTTCCTATGCACACCCAGAGTTCCTGCGCCGCGTCGTTGTCGCTGAAGCGGATCATACGGGAGGCGAGTTGCTCCTGAGCCTCGGTGAGCGACGTTCCGCGATCCTGCTTCTGCAGCAACAACGCGGCCAGGATGTCGACTTTGATGATGCTGGCCGAGGCGAAGGCCTCCGTGGACGCGCCGTGTGTGAAGGTGCGCCCCGAACTCGGATCCACAACGGCGAGCGCGTACCGGCCTTCGAACGGCTTGAGCCCGTCGAGCGCTGCCCGCGCAGCATGCTCTGGGCCCTGCGCGTGTGCGGGGGGCGACCGGAGGGGCACCGTGGGAATGGCCTTCGACGGAGAAACGGATGGGGGCACATGGCGCGGCCGGGCGTGCGGAAACGCGTCATCGGCGATGCCCGGGGCGGGGAGGACGGTGTGGGCCATCACCGTGATGCCCAGGAGCAGGAGCAGGGTTAGGGACGTCTTCCTGTTCAACGGCGCACCTTTGTTCATGAGCATGCGGAAGGAAGCTCGGGACATGCGTGGAGGATTCGCCACCGGATGAACCGAGGGAAACGTGACGTGGTGCGCGGTGGTGCGCCGGAGCGCCCCGCTTGCCGGGCTATCCGCCGCAGGATTTGTCGATCTTCCCGTTCTCGTCGATCTCGACGGGAAAGGGGGATCCGTCACTGAGGGTGATGGTCCATCCGTGAGTGAGGGTTCCGGAGGCGGGGTTGGCAGCAACCCAGGAGGTGGGGGTGCGCGAGGAGCAGGTGCCGGCGGTCCCTTTCTGCCCGGCCCGCAGGCTCTGGCTCAAGAACCGTTCCGCGAGCCCGGCTCGTGCCGTGGAGTCGCCCGCCTTGGTGGCCGCCACCAATCCGCCGTAGAAGCCCGACACGGCGGGATCCGAACCCTTGCCCCCCGGCTGGGCAGCAGCGCAGGTCAGATCCGTCACCTTCCCCGAGGACGCGTCGAACTCCGGCATGGCAGTCCGCGTCACCTGCTCGGTCCCCCGGTACAGAAGGACCCTGCCCTGCACCAGAGCCCCGTCGACCTCGGCGCCGCACGTCACGCCACGGGAGTCGGTTCCCCAAATCCGCCGGTACGCCTTCTCGTCCGCGAACAGACCCGCCACCTCGGCGAGGTTCACCCCGTCGCGGGTCGCCGGGTCCTGATAGCGCACGGCGGCCAGGAACAGAGCGCCTGCCGTCTCCGCGGGGCCGGACGGCGGCTTGGAGGGCACCAGCTGGGGAGGGGCACTGGCGCTGGTCCCCGCGGTCGGCGAGGTCAGGGGCTGGACCGATGCCGCGCCGCGCTCGCGTCCCTCCTGTACGGCGAAGCCGGCGGCCAGGCCCATCGCCACCACCATCCCGGTCGCCGTCCCCGCCTGCAGGCGTCTGCGGCGGCGTCGCACCCTCCTCACGAGTTCCGCCGCGTCGTACGTACCGGGGCGATGCCGCACCGCGCGGTCGCGCATGGCCGTGGCCAGTTCTTCCTCAAGGTGGAATTCCTTCATGCCGCCCCTCCAGAGTGTGCGCCGAGCGTCTGCCGGCCGGCGGCCGAACGCAGCTTCGCCAGCCCTCTCGCCGCCTGCGACCTCACCGAGCTGGGTGAGATGTCCATCAGGGTGCCGATCTCCGCGTCGTCGAGATCCTCGAAGTAACGCAGGACCAGTACGGTCCGCATTTTGACCGGCAACGCATGCAGCGTCCGCATCAACTCGTCGCGGACATCGAGTTCCTTGTACGGGTCGGTGCTTCCGCCCCCGATGCCGTCGTCCAGGGGCACCTCCAGAGGTCCGCGCAGCTTTCGCCAGCGGTCATGGGCGAGGTTCACCAGGATCCGGCGCGCATACGCTTCCGGCGAATCGGCGGCCTGCACCCGGCGCCAGTGGCGGCACAGGCGTTCCAGCGTGGACTGCACCAGGTCGTCGGCCAGATGGCGCTCGCCGGTGAGCAGCAGTGCGGTCCGGAACAACATCGGCGAACGGGCCTCGACGAAAGCCGTGAAGGCGGGGACGTCAGCGTCTCGCATCAGCAGCCCCCACTCCATGTACGCCACACACCATTCCCGCCCCCCGTTTCGAAGCCCCGTGGCTTCCACATACGACCTGACGGGGGCGGTCCTCCCGTCGCTGCACGCGATCCGGAGCCGTGACCCAAACGTGATCTTGAAGGGGGTGCCCCGACTCTTCCACCGCCAGGATTCCGAGTGCCCGTTGATCAGGCCGGTGATCACCGCCCGGAGGAGAACCGGGCGACACCGGCGGTGCGCTTTGCCGCGCCGCCGACCGCCTGGCCGGCCGCCGACAGCTCGAACTGACCACACAGGGCCGGGTCACCGACCTCAGGGCAGAGAACTGGACGGAGCGGTACGCCTACGACGAGGCCGGCAACCAGACACACGCCTCCTGGCCCGGCGCAGGCGCGGCCGCAGGCGCCCGGGAGGACAAGCGGCACCCGCATCGTCAGCGCCGGTGCGATCCGCTACGAGCACGACGCGCAAGGCCGTGTGGTGCTGCGCCAGAAGCGCCGTCCCTCCCGCAAGCCGGAAACCTGGCGCTACGACCGGGACGCCGAGGACCGACTGATCGCCGTCACCACCCCGGACGGCACGTGCTGGCGACACCTGTGCGACGCGCTGAGCCGTCGCATCGCCGAGCGGCGCCTCACGGACAACGGGGTCGCGGTCGCCGAGGAGACGCTGTTCACCCGGGACGGCGACACCCTCTGCGAGCGGACGAGCCACGCAGCGGGCGCACAGGGCGCACCGGAGAGTGTCGCGCTCGCCTGGGACCACGCCGGCACCAAGCCGGTCACCCAGGTCGAGCGCCGGTTCCTGGACGACACGGAGGTCGATCGCTGCTTCTTCGCGATCGTCACCGACCTGGTCGGTACGCCCCGCGGACTCGTCGACGCGTCCGGCGACATCGCCTGGCACACCCGCGCCACCCTGTGGGGCACCACCGCCTGGAACCGCGACGCGACGGCGTACACCCCGCTGCGCTTCCCGGGCCAGTGCTTCGACCCCGAGTCCCAGCGACACTACAACCGCCACCGCCACTACGACCCCGCTTCGGGCCGCTACGTCTCCCCAGACCCCTTGGGTCTGGTGCCCGCGTCGAACTCGGTGTCCTACCTGGAGAATCCGATCAGGTGGATCGACCCGCTGGGGCTGGCGGGATGCCCGCACCGGGGCGCGGACAAGCCCCGACACAGCGTCGTCCTGGGGCCGAACCGGCCGCCCGATTCACCGACTCCCACCGGGCAGGCCGCGCACCTCGACTGAGTCAAGGTGCCCTCCAGACCGGTCAAGTGCGCTGGTCCCCCCATGGTCCCGGAAAACGAGTCAGGGGCCGTTTCAGATTGCTCTGAAACGGCCCCTGAACTGCGACTCTTTCGAGTCGGGACGACAGGATTTGAACCTGCGACCCCTTGACCCCCAGTCAAGTGCGCTACCAAGCTGCGCCACGTCCCGGTGCACGTCTTCGCGGTTTCGCTTCCGCGTCGCCGTGCAGGGAAAACATTACCTCACTCCGGAGGGTGGGTTGACGCACGGGCTGTCACCTCGTCGGGGGCGAGGGGTGCGGCCCCGCAGGTGGCGGCCAGGGCGGCGGCTTCCGCGAGCATCTCGGCGGAGCCGGTGGCGCGCGCCAGGTCGAGACGGGCGCGGGCCTCCTCGTAGCGGGACGGGGACGCGGCGAGGTGCTCGACGGCCCGGGTGAGCAGACGCCGGGACTCGGACGCGTCGGCGAAGCGGGCCAGACAGCGGAGGGCCTCTCCGAGGGCGGTGTGCGTGCCGAGGCGTTCCGCATGGGAGTACGCCTCCCCGGCGATCCGGGCCGCACGGTCCGGATCGCCGGGCGCGAGGGCACGGGCCAGGTCCAGCGGCCACGGGGCCCAGACGAGGTGGTGACGGCCACGGACCGTCAGGGCCTCGGCGGCGGCCTCCAAGGTGGACACGGCCTCCTCGGTGCGGCCTTCGGCGAGCAGCAGCCGGCCGAGGACGCTGGGGCCGTCGGGAAGGACGATGGCGCCCGGCCAGGGCGGACCGAAGGAGTACCGGTCGGCGACGTCGCGCGCCTCGGAGGTGCGGCCCCGGGCGACGAGGGTGTCGACGAGGAGGCAGGCGGTGTCCCAGTGGACCGGGAGGCCGTCGCCGACCCGGTCGGCGAGGCGGAGCCCCTCCTCCAGGTGGCGTTGGGCGCGGGGCAAGTTGCCCCGGCGGCGGTGGACCAGCCCCAGGAGGGTGTGGGCGAAGGCGAGGTGGGCCCCGCTCCAGGCGGAGATCTCGAAGGCGCGGACCGCTTCGGTGAAGAGGGCCTCGGCCCGGCCCGGACGGTCGGCGAAGGCGTACGCGATGCCGGTGAGGGCCGGGATCTCGAAGCCCCAGGTGGGGTCGGTCCAACTGAGGCCCCGGGCGGGCGCACCGTCGACGAGCGCGAGGTCGCAGAGCCGCACCACCTCGGCGGCGGGTTCTCCGCGGAGCATCGCGTCGAAGCCGCGGACGGTGATGAGGGCCCGCTCGGAGTTGTCGGCCCCGGTGAAGTCGGCGGTCAGCGCGGCGAGCCGGCGAGAGCGGTCGGGGCCGTCCACTTCGGCCGCCTGGAAGCCCTCGTACATGAAGTGCGCGGCCTGGAGCCTCCGTCGACCGGTGCCGGGCGGGGTCCGCCCGGCCTCGACGGCGACGGTGCGGGCGGCGTCCTGGAGTTGGTTGTTGTGGGCGAGGGCCTGGGCGAGGCGGTAAGTGGCGTCGATGCGGAGTTCGTCGTCGAGTCCGGGCAGGTCGAGCGCGGAACGGAGGTGACGGACGGTGGCGGCGGGCGCGGTGAGCAGGGAGGCGCAGCCGAGTTCGTACAGGACCCTGGCGTACGTGTCGGGGCCCGGCGGCTCCACGAGGGCCCGCTCCAGACAGCGTCGGGCCGCATCGGGGGCTCCGACGGCGAGGTGCTCCACGGCGGCGGCCCGCAGACGGCTGACGACGTCCTGGTCGTCGTCCGGGTGCACTTCGAGGAGGTGGCGGGAGACCGCGGCCGGTCCGTGGCCCGCCTGGGTGAGCGCCCAGGCCGCGCGACCGTGGAAGGCGGTGCGCACGCCCGGGGGCACCGAGCCGTACACCGCGGAGGCGATGAGCGGGTGGGCGAACTCCAGGGGCGGTACGGGAACCGGGGCGAGTCTGCCGCGGCCCGCGGTCGGGGCCTCCATGATGCGGGCGGCGCGGAGCCGTTCGGTGTGCTCGGCGACCTCCTGCGCGCCCATGCCGGTGAGGGTCGCCAGGAGGTCGGGCGTGCTGTCCGTGCCGAGGACGGCCGTGGCCCAGGCGAGACGGGTCGGGCCGCTGCCGAGTTCCTCCAGGCGGGCGACGAGTCCGCCGCCGCGGGCGCCGGCGCCGAGGTCCCGGAGGGCGGCGGCGGAGCCCGCGACGGGTTCGAGCATCCGGTCGCGGGCCTTGGCCAGCAACTCGACGGTTTCGTACGGGTTGCCGGAGGTCACCGTCCACAGTTCCCGACAGAACGGTTCGTCCGCGTGTCCGCCGAGCACCTCCCTGGCGAGGGCGGCGGTGGCACCCGAGGTGAGGGCTTCCAGGCCCAGCGTGAGCACGGCGCGGTCGGCGAGCGCCGTGAGCATCGCGGGGACACCAGGACCCTGCGGTTCGCGGATGAGCGGGCGGTGGGCGAGGACGACGAGGGCGGGCAGTCGGTGCTCGCCCCGGGGCCGGGTGAAGGCGTCGAGCCAGGCCAGGGATTCGGCATCGGCCCAATGGGCGTCGTCCACCAGCAGCACCAGGGGCCGGTCCCGCAGCCGGTTCGCCAGGCGGTCGAGGAGCTTGGCGAGGCCGAGCCGTACGCCCTGGGGATCGGCCGGCGCGTCCGAGGACGGCGGGGCGATCCCCAGGGCCGGCGCAAGGAGGTCGAAGTGGTCGCCGAAGAGGCGCCGCACCTCCTCGGCGTCGAAGCCGTCCAGCGCCGGTTGGAGCAGCTGCCGGGTGAGGTGGAAGGGGACCGAGGTGAGGGTCTCGCCGCCGCGGGCGCTGAGGACGGTGCACCGGTCGCGGGCGGTGCGGTCTATCTCGGCGAGGAGCGCGGTCTTCCCTATGCCCGGCTCGCCGCTGTAGACGAGGATTCCGCCGCGCGGCGGGCCGCCGGACACGGCTCCGGAGACGAGTTCGTCGACGGCGTGGGCCGCCGCTGCGATCTCCGGGCCGCGTTCGAGCAGGTCTCCGGGGACCGCATCGGGGACGCCTGACACGAACGGCGTTGCGGACGGCGACTGTTCGGGATCCGTCGGCACCGGTGACTCACTCCCCACACGTACTGGTCGACATGGCGCGTCCGGCACCACCCGCGCGGACCGGAACGACGCCGGACCGTCGAGCCTAGCGCTCGTGATCGTCCGACGGGGGACAATGGTCGGGTGAACCGGACAACGGGTGACGATGGCGGCGAGCGTGTCGGTGAGCAGGGGGGCGCGCGCGGCAGGGATCGCGACCCGGTGGGGCGCGCCCGGAGTGCCCGGCCGCGCGACGGGCTCGGCCGGCCGCTGCCGTACGGAGCGGAGGGGGTGCCCCGACAGGCCGAGGGGATCGTCCGCGAGCCGGGCGAGACCCTGCGGGAGGCACAGCGCTTGCTCGACGCGGGGATGCCCTTCCACGCGCACGAGGTCTTCGAGGACGCCTGGAAGTCCGGGCCGGAGGTCGAGCGGGACCTGTGGCAGGGGCTCGCCCAGCTCGCCGTCGGGCTGACGCACGCGGCCCGCGGCAACGCGGCCGGTGGGGCGCGGCTGTTGCGCCGGGGTGCCGAACGGCTGGTGCGCGGCGGGCCCTTCGCCGAGGCGTACGGGGTGGACGTCGACGGGCTCGTTTCGTGGGCCGGGGAGTTGGCCGATCGGGTGGAGCGCGGGGGCCGGCGGCCGAAGGGCGCCCCGGTCGGGGACCGCGATCCGCGCCCGGGAGCAGCAGGGCCGGCGGGCGGCACGGCGGCGAGCGGCCCGGCGCAGGGCAGGGGCAAGGGCGTGGAGGCCGCGGAGGAGGCTCCTCGGCTACGCCTCGGTTCCCGCTAGCGCGCTCAGCAGCACGGCCGTGTGGCCCTTGGACGGGTCCTTCGCGGCCGTCAGCAGGGTGACGGTCCCGCGCGCCGCGAGCTCCTTGAGCCGGTCCAGCGCAGCAGCCGCCTCGGGGACGGCGAGTTCGGCCTCGTAACGGTGCCTGAACTCCTCGTGGGTGCCCCCGGGCCCGTGGTACCAGCGGCGGAGTTCGGCGGACGGCGTGAGCGCCTTGGGCCACTCGTCGACGTGTGCGTCCGCCTTCTTGAGGCCGCGGGGCCAGAGCCGGTCGACCAGGACGCGCACGCCGTCATCCGGTGACGGGTCCTCGTAGACGCGGCGGACGCGGACGTCGGGGGTGTGCGTGGCCATGGCTCCAGAGTGCAGGACCGTGCGGACCCTCACCCCTCGACGCGCAGGGCCGGCAGGAGGACGGCGTCGACGAAGGTGCGCAGGGTGGAGGCGTCGGCGAACCGTTCCTCGAAGAGCCGCTCGATGCGGAGCATGCCCATGAAGGAGGGGGCGACGAACCCGATCGCCGGGTTCTCGGGGGCGACTTCGCCCCGCTCGACCGCGCGCGCCACGACGGCGTCGATGGCCGCGACCTCCGGGGCGATGACGGTCTCGCGGAGTGCGGCCCGCAGGTCGGGGTGCTGGACGTAGGCCTGGGCCACGGCCTCCATGAGCTCGGTGTCCCGTTCGCTGTGGGAGGCGGCGATCCGAGCGGCTTCGCGCAGGTCGCCGGCGAGGGTGCCGGTGTCGATGCCGGTGAAGACCGTGCAGCGGCGCCGGGCGAGGGCGGCGGTCACGAGTCGGGGCTTGGTGCCCCACTGCCGGTAGAGGGTGGCCTTGCCGCATTTGGTGCGGGCGGCGACGCCTTCCATGGTCACCGAGTCGTAGCCGCCTTCGCGGAGGAGGCAGAGCACGGCGTCGTAGAGCTCGGTCTCGCGCTCCGGCGTGATCTTGCTGCGACGGGCTGCGGCGGTCGCGGCCTGTGTGGACATCGATCCCTCCCGGACACCTCTGTCTCTGCACATACGAGAGTAGGGGGTGCACAATCGAGACGCAAACGTATCGAGACGCTTGCGTCTCGATCAAATCGGATCTAGGCTCGCTCCGTTTGTTGGCGATTTGACGGATTAGAGGGCCGCACCATGGCTGTCGGGACACGCGCGATACGCGGACGGCGCGCTGCAGGACGGGGCACCCCCCTCCCCGCCGACCGCGACGGGGGCGACGGGGGCGACGGGGAGGCGGACCCGGAACCCGAGGGGGCAAGACCCCCGCTCCTGCGCGAGCTGCTGCTCGTCGGCACGCTCTTCCTCGTCTACAAACTCGGGCGACTCTTCGCCAACGGCCACGAGAGCCGCGCCTTCCGGAACGCCGACCGGGTCTGGGGCGCCGAGCGGGCGATCCACCTCCCCGGCGAAGGAACGATCCAGCAGCTACTGCTGCACGGCGAGCCGTTGATCCGAGCAGCCAACACCTACTACGCGGCCGTGCACTTCCCGGCCACGATCACCTTCCTCGGCTGGCTGTACTGGCGCCGCCCCGCGCACTACCTCTGGTCCCGCCGGATCCTGGCCCTCGTCACCGCCGCCGCCCTCGCCCTGCACCTGCTGGTGCCACTCGCCCCGCCCCGGATGCTCACCGCCTCCGGCCTGATGGACACCGCCCGCGTCTACGGCCCCTCCGTGTACGGGGCGACGCCGGAGGCGGACTCGATGGCGAACCAGTTCGCGGCCATGCCCTCACTGCACTTCGGCTGGGCCCTCATGATGGCGATCGGCCTGATCACCGCCACCCGCTCCCGCTGGCGGGCGCTCTGGCTCCTGCACCCGCTGCTCACCCTCGTGGTCATCGTCGGCACCGCCAACCACTACTGGCTCGACGCGATCGCCGCCGCCGCCCTCCTCGGCCTCGCCCTGCTCGCCGTCCGCGCTCCGGACCGTCGAACTCCCGGCCGCCGAACCGCACTGCCCCCCGCACCCCGCACCCCCGCCACGACGCCCGTCCCGGTCGGAGCCCTGCGATGAGCCCCGCCACCGGCATCGTGCTCGCGGTGCTCCTCTCCTTGGTGTCCGCCGCGGGATACGCGCTCGCCGCCGTCGCCCAGTCCCGCCTCGCCGCCGCTCCGGCCTCTCCGAGCGGGCGGGGAGCACTGCGCACGCTGCTCGCCCGCGGCCAGTGGTGGTCGGCCGTCGGCCTCAATGCGGCCGGGGCCCTCGCCCATGTGGCCGCCCTGCACTACGGACCTCTGACACTGGTGCAACCGCTCGGCGCACTGACCCTCGTGGTGGCCCTCCCGCTCGGCGCGTACTGCGCACGGCGACGGGTGACCCGCACCGAATGGCGCGGCGCACTGTGGACGCTCGGCGGGCTCGTCGCCCTGGTCGCCGTGACCGGGCCCGCAGCCCCCGGGGAGGCGCTCAGCCTGCGCGAGTCCCTGGTCGTCACAGCCGTGACCGTGCTCCTGATCGCCGCCCTGGCCTCGGGACGGCTGCGCGGGCGGGGGTCCGGCGGGCCGGGCAGCAGCGGACTCGGGCACGCCACCGCTTCCGGGATCGCGTCGGGAGTCGCCTCGGCGCTCACCCAGACGCTGACGGCGGCCCTCGCCCTGGAACTGCCGGGCAGCCGGCCGACCTGGTGGCAGACCGCACTGCTCGCGCTGCTGATCTCCGCCTTCGCGAGCGGTGGCCTCCTACTGTCGCAGGCCGCCTACCGGGGCGGGCTCGCGGCGCCGCTCGCCGTGGTGAACCTCTCCAACCCGGCAGCTGCCGCCGTGATCGGCGTGGCCCTGCTCGGCGAGACGTTCCGAGCGGGCGCCTGGGGCTGGGTGGTCGCGGCCTCCGCCTCGCTGATCGCGGCGCGGGGCGTGATCCTGCTGACGAAGGGGGAAGCGCCACAGCCGCCCCCGACACCGGCGCGCACGTCCCCGACACCGGCGGGCACGTCCCCGGCAGCCGTTCAAGGGGCCTGGCGGACGCCGCCGGTGCCGGCTCCCCGCGTTGCCGATCTCACGGCCAGGGAAGCCGAGGCCGCACCCGCGCCGATCCCGGGTTGACGGCATCCCGGAACCTCGTATTCGTCATCTTGACGAAAAACCGAGAACCCCACTATCGTCAATTCGACGACAAGGGGGTTCTCATGGCTGACATCACCCGGCGGGCCGGCTGGCGGCACCTGCGCTCCGCACCCACCGCCCACATCCGCCACCACCGCCGCGGCCGGCTCGTCCACGACGGCACGGGGCTGAGCTTCTGGTTCCGTCCGCTCGCCGCGGCCCTCTCGGAGGTCCCGGTGAACGACCGCGAGCTGGCCATGGCCTTCCACGCCCGCACCGCGGACTTCCAGGACGTGAGCGTGCAGTCCACCGTCACGTACCGGATCGGCGATCCGGGCGCGGCGGCCACCCGCCTCGACTTCTCCGTCGACCCGGACACCGGTGCGTGGCGCGGCACCCCGCTGGAGCAGATCGCCACCCTGCTCACCGAGACCGCCCAGCAGCACGCGCTCGACGTCCTCGCCCGCACCGCGCTCGCCGCCGCGCTCGTCGACGGCGTCGCCGCGGTGCGGGAGCGCATCGCCGCCGGACTCGCCGCAGAACCCCGGCTCCCGGACACCGGCATCGAAGTGGTCGCGGTCCGGGTGGTCGCGATCCGGCCCGAACCCGAGGTGGAGCGGGCCCTGCGCACCCCCGCCCGCGAACAGATCCAGCAGGAGGCCGATCGGGCCACGTACGAGCGCCGCGCGGTCGCCGTCGAGCGCGAACGGGCCATCGCCGAGAACGAACTCGCCAGCAAGATCGAGCTGGCGCGACAGGAGGAGCGGCTCGTCGAACAGCGCGGCACCAACGCGCGCCGGGAGGCCGAGGAGAACGCCGCAGCCGACGCCGTGCGGGCCGAGGCCGAGGCCGTGCGGAAGGTCAGGCTGGCCCGGGCGGAGGCGGAGGCCGCACGGGAGGTCGGCGAGGCACGCGCCGGGGCCCAGTCCGCATGGCTGCGGGCGCACGCGGAGGCCGCGCCCGCCACCCTGCACGCGCTCGCCGCGACCCGGGCGGCGGAGAACCTGCCCCGGATCGAGCACCTCACGCTCTCCCCCGACGTGCTGACGGGGCTGCTCGCCAAGCTCGGCGAGGGCGGGGACCGACCGTGAGCCTCGCCCCGCGCGCGGTGCTCGTGCACCGCACCACGGAGTACGAGGAACTGCTCGCCCGACACGGGACGCACGGGCAGGCCGCGTTCTTCCTCTCCGCGCGCGGTCGCTCGATCGACGCCGTGCGCGCGAGGCACGAGCGGACCCGGCAGGCGCTCGCGGAAGTCGCCGGGGCGGTTCCGCTGGCCTGGCGTCACACCCGGGTCGAACGGGCCGACCTGGACCGGTTCCTGTTCGGCCCCGAGGACGTCGTCGTGGTGGTCGGACAGGACGGCCTGGTCGCCAACACGGCCAAGTACCTGACCGGGCAGCCCGTCGTCGGCATCGATGCGGACCCCGGCCGCAACCCGGGCGTCCTCGTGCGGCACCGTCCGGACCGGGCGCGACTGCTGCTGCCGCACGCCGCGGACGCCCGGGCGGAGATCGACGAGCTGACGATGGTCGAGGCCGTCACCGACGACGCGCAACGACTGCTCGCGCTGAACGAGATCTACGTCGGCACGCCCGGCCACCAGACCGCCCGCTACACGCTCGGCCTCGACGGCACGGACGCACCGGCCGAGGCCCAGGCCTCCTCGGGCGTGCTGGTCGGCACCGGCACGGGGGCCACGGGATGGCTCCGCTCGCTGTGGGAGCAGCGTTCCGACAGGCTGGTCCTGCCCGCTCCGTCGGACGCCCGGCTGGCCTGGTTCGTCCGGGAGGCATGGCCGTCGCCGACGACCGGCACCACCCGGGTCGAGGGCCTCCTGGAGACGGGGCGGGGGCTGCGCCTCACGGTCGAGTCGGACCGTCTGGTCGCGTTCGGCGACGGCATCGAGTCGGACGCACTGGAACTGACGTGGGGTCAGACCATCCGGCTGTCCGCGGCGGCGAGCCGCCTGCACCTGGTCCACTGAACGGACCGAAGGGCCCGCTCCGTCGACGCCCGCACCCCGTGCGCGTCCGGCCGCGCCGAAGGGGCCCCGACGGGGACGACCGCTCGACATGCGGCCGGAACCGATCGGCGCGGGGGCCGCCCGCTTCGCCAGGACGCTATGCTCGGGGCGATTTGACCGGTTTCGATCACCCGCCCCCTCCGCGTCACCGAAGGACGTCCCCGTGCCCTCCTCTTCCGGTCCGCTGTCCGTCTCGCCCGCCACGCCCCGGGAATGGGCACTCGTGCGCTCCTGGGCCGCGGCGGAGGGGTGGAATCCCGGGCGTGCGGACATTCCCGCGTTCTTCGCCCAGGACCCCCGGGGCTTCTTCCTGGGCCGGATCGACGGGGAACCGGTCTCCGCCGTCTCCGTCGTCACCTACGACGACTCCTACGCGTTCCTCGGCTTCTACCTCGTCCGCCCCGAACTCCGCGGCCTCGGGCACGGGCTGACGACCTGGCGGACCGCCCTCTCCCACGCGGGCGGTCGGACCGTCGGACTCGACGGGGTGCCGGAGCAGCAGGACAACTACCGGCGCTCCGGCTTCGCCACGGCGCACCGCACCGCGCGGTACGTGGGCGAGGCAGCACCGCCCGAGCGGCCGGCGTCCGGTCTGGTGGCGGCCGGTTCGGTGGATCCGGCCGCCCTCGCCGCGTACGACGCCGACTGTCACCACGCCGATCGGCCGCGGTTCCTCTCCGCCTGGCTGACCACTCCGGGACACCGTGCACTGGTGCGGGTGGTCGACGGGCGCATGACCGGGTACGGGGTGGTGCGTCCCGCGGAGGCCGAGGCGAGGATCGGCCCCCTCTTCGCGGACACCCCGGCGGACGCGGGCGCCCTTCTGGACGGGCTCGCCGCCGCGGCAAGGGACTTCGGCGCGGACCGGATCGCGGTCGACGTGCCGGAGGCGAATCCGGCAGCGGCCCTGCTGGCGCGGCAGCGCGGCCTGGAGCCGACCTTCGAGACGGCCAGGATGTACACGGGCCCGGTCCGCCCGATCGCACGGCAGCGCGTCTTCGGCGTCACCACGCTCGAACTCGGCTGACGGGGTCGGGAGACCCCGGTACGCCGGCCCCGCGCCCCGGCCGTTCGGGTCCGTCCGCAGCACCGGCGGCACGCCCTGACGGCACGACCCGCGCACCCGCCGCCTCCCCGGAGCGGCGACGGACCGCTCCTCCCGGGTCCCGCCCGGAGGAGCTCGGGCAGTCCAGCACGCCTCGCCCGCTGCGGCGCTCCGGGCGAACTCCGCACGGCCGTAGCGTCCATTCACCCGAATTTCGCGATGACTAGCACGTTTTGCCCCTTAATCACCCCTCGCCCCTCGGGTGGGGGCGCGCCGGTCTCAAGTCCTCCCGGGTCGTCACGACGCTCCGGGAAGGGGCCGCGGGCAACCGTGGGCCACCCGCGCGTCACCTGCCCAAGTCCTGGTCGGGGCAAGGCCGGAGGGTCGTCGAGCACGTGTCTCCGCAGCGCGTTCCCCGCTCCCCTCCCCCGAACCCCCACCGCCCGATGAGGGGTGACAAGGGTTTTCCCCGTATCGGGTTCACCCCCCCGTTCCCTACTGTCCTCCGCACCGGCAGATATCATCCCCCGACCGCACTCTGACAGGTGCATGTGGAGGGTGGCGTCCGCCAGTGGCGGCCTTGACCCGGGCCGTCGCGCCGGTGGCGGCGCACGGGCCCCCCAAGCCCAGGGACCGACGGACCGCGACCCCACTTCGCTCCGTACGTCCCGCGCCGTCGCCACTGCTCCGCAGTTACGTCGTACTCGAAAGGGCCACACCTTGAACGGTTCCAGGCGGAGAGTCATATCCGTGGTCGCGAGCGCCGCGATCCTCGGTGCCGCTGCCACGACCTCCGGGGCGTTCGCCGCCGCCCCGGACGCTGCCACCCCGAAGCCGGCTCCGGCTTCGCAGACGATGCGGACGCTCCCGAGCGCCCCCGTCGAGAAGGTGATCGTCACCTACAAGAACCAGGCCGCCGAGGCCGGTTCGAACGCCGCGGCCAAGAGCGACACCGCCGAGAAGGCCGCGAAGACGGGCAAGAAGCTCTCCTTCGAGCGCCGCCTCGCCGGCGGCAGCGCCCTGGTCGACCTCGGCGACAAGGCGACCAAGCAGGACGTGACGAAGGTCATGGACGCGTTCCGTGCCGACCCGTCCGTCGCCTCGGTGGAGCCCGACATCCGCGCCTACGCGATGGCGGTCACCCCGAACGACACCGACTACGCCAAGCAGTGGGACCTGTTCGAGGCCACGGGTGGCATGAACGTTCCTTCGGCTTGGGACAAGACGACCGGCTCCGGCGTCACCGTCGCCGTGATCGACACCGGCTACGCCGCCCACTCGGACCTGGCGTCCAACATCGTCGCCGGTTACGACTTCATCTCCACGTCCGCCGACGCCCGCGACGGCAACGGCCGCGACGCGGACCCGAAGGACGAGGGCGACTGGAACGCCACCGACGGCGAGTGCGGCACCGGCTCCAAGGCCTCCAACTCGTCCTGGCACGGCACGCACGTGGCCGGCACCATCGCCGCGACCACGAACAACACCAAGGGCATCGCGGGCATCGCGTACAACGCGAAGATCCAGCCCGTGCGCGTGCTCGGCAAGTGCGGCGGCTCGTCCTCCGACATCGCCGACGCCATCACCTGGGCCTCCGGCGGCAGCGTTCCGGGCGTCCCGGCCAACGCGACCCCGGCGAAGGTCATCAACCTCAGCCTGGGCGGCGCCAGCTCCAGCTGCCCGAGCATCTACCAGAACGCGATCAACGGCGCCGTCTCGCGCGGCACCACGGTCGTCGTCGCCGCGGGCAACAGCAACGCGAACACCTCCGGCTTCACCCCCGCGAACTGCTCCAACGTCATCACCGTGGCGTCGACCAGCCGCGAGGGCAACCGGTCCTTCTACTCCAACTACGGCTCCCTCGTGGACGTGTCGGCCCCCGGTGGCGAGACCCGCCGCTCGACCGACACCCCGGGAACCGTCACCACCCCCGAGAACGGCATCTACTCCACGCTGAACTCGGGTGCGACGACCCAGTCGACCGAGAACTACAAGCCCTACCAGGGCACCTCGATGGCCGCGCCGCACATCGCCGGCCTCGCCGCGCTGCTGAAGTCGGCCAAGAGCAGCCTCACCCCGGCCGAGATCGAGTCCGCGATCAAGGCCAACGCCCGTCCGCTGCCCGGCACCTGCTCCGGCGGCTGCGGCGCCGGCATCGCCGATGCGGCGAAGACCGTCGAGGCCGTCACCTCCGCCCCGCCGGCGGGCAGCGTCTTCACGAACTCGACGAACGTGTCGATCTCGGACAACAGCACCTCGTACTCCTCGATCGCCGTCACCGGCCTCGCGGGCAACGCCCCCTCCGACCTCAAGGTCGGCGTGGACATCAAGCACACCTGGCGCGGGGACCTGGTCATCGACCTGATCGCCCCCGACGGCACGGTGCGCAACCTGAAGACGTCCTCCTCCCGGGACAGCGCCGACAACGTGATCGCCACGTACACGGTCAACGCGTCCAGCGAGGTCGCCAACGGCACCTGGCAGCTTCGGGTCCGCGATGTGGCCTCGGGTGACACCGGCTACATCGACTCGTGGAGCCTCACCTTCTAAGGCACCACAGCTTCCCCTCTGAACCACCCCCCACATCAGCATCATTGCTGGTCAGCGACGCGTCAGTGGTCTACACCACTGGCGCGTCCTGTCGTTGTGGGAGCGCATCCGTCCAGAGCCCACTGTCCGTATGTCGGACACCGGGCCTGGACTCCACCGGCGGGCTCCGTATCCTCTGCGCACGGGGTCCATGGGCCGGGCCCCCAGGGGCCGGAGGTGATGGACAGTGACGACAGCTCCGCAGAGCCCTGCCCCGGTGGGCCGGGAAGAGCTCCTCACCCGGCTCGAACGCGCCCTGCACACCCGGGGCCGGGCACTGCTCACCGGGCCGGCCGGCGTCGGCAAGACCGAGGTCGCCCTCGCGGAAGCCGCCCGCGCCGAGGCGCGCGGCGAGACCGTGCTCTGGCTCGCCACCCTGCCCTCCGACCGCGAGATCCCCGGGGCCGCCGCCGCAGCGCTGGTGGCCTCGGTCGCGGCCACGGTGACCTGGCCCGGCCTCGGCGCCGGCCGCCCCCCGTCCGAGCCGTTCACGGCCGGGGGACCCGCCTCCGACCCGGCCGGCGCCGGCACGCCACCGGCCGAAGCCCTCGACTCCGGCGTGCTCGACTCGGGCGTGCTCTCCTCCGGAGTCTTCGACCAGTTGCCCGGACCCCAGCGGACCGCCGTCGCTATGCTCTGCCGTGAGGCTCCGCTCGATGCCGGGGGCTGGGACCCGATCGCACTGCGCCTCGGCATCGCACGGATCCTGCGCGCCCTGACCTGCCGCGGCCCCGTCCTGCTCATCGTGGACGGCGTGCAGCACATCGACGCGGACAGCGCGGACCTGCTGCGGTTCGCCCTCCACCTGGCGCCGCCCGCGCTGCGGGTCGTGGCCGTGGAGACCCCCGAGCCCTACGCCGAGGTCCACGAGCCGTACCGCGAGGTCCACCGCGCCGAGGACCCGCACGCCGCACACCTCTGGGTCCCGTCAGAGGCGGACGTGCTCCGCGTCCCGCCCCTGCAGGCGGACGAGATCGCAGAACTCCTCATCCACCACCGGCTGCCCTCCCGGATGGCCGGCCGCATCCACCGCGCGAGCGGCGGCAACCCGCGGCTCGCGCTCGCCGTGGGCCGCTCCCTCGCCGACGCGCGCACCCCCGTGCACCACGCCGAAGCACTGACGCTCTCCGGACGCGCCCGCGATCTCGCCCGGCAGCTCCTCGGTGCCGCGCCGCCCGCCGTACGGGAAACCCTGTTGCTCGCCGCGCTCGCCCTGCGCCCCTCCGCGACCCTGGTCCGACGGGCCGGGCGGCCGACCGCGGAGGCCGACCTCGCGGCGGCCGAGCGGGCCGACCTGGTGTCGCTCTCCGAGGACGGCTCGGTCACCTTCACCGCGGGGCTGCTGCCCTCCACCCTGGTGCACGACGCCGGTTGGGCCGAGCGGAGCGCCGGGCACGCGGCGCTCGCGGAGGTCGTGGACGACCCCGTCGAAGCAGTGCGGCACCGGGCCCTCGCCACCGAGCAACCGGACGAAGAGCTGGCCGCCGAGGTCGCTGCCGCCGTCGAACTGGCACGCCGGCGCGGGAACAGTGCGCTCGCCGCCGAACTCGCCCTGCTCGCCGCCGAGTCGACGCCCGGCCGGCACGGGAAGCGGCGGATCACACGCCTCGTCGACGCCGCCGAGGAAGCCGCCCGGGCGGCCCGTGCCGACCTCGCGATGCGGGCCGCCACCGATCTGCTCGCCCGGGACGCAGCACCGTACGACCGGGTCAGGGCGCGGCTCGCCGTGCTCGACACCGCAGGCCAGGGGCTCACCGGACTCGACGAGATGTACGTCCACGCCATGGAGGACTCCGAGGGGAACACCGCGCTGCGGGCAGCCGTCCAGCTACGACTGGCCGTCAAGTACGTGTTGGCGGACGGCGACCCGGAGCGTTCCCGAGCAGCGGCGGTCGAGTCGGCGGCGCTGGCCTCCTCGATGGGCGATCCACGGCTCGCGGCCCAGGCGCTGACGGTGCAGGCGCGGATGGAGCGGGCCCTGGGCTCACCCGAAGCGGAGGCGGTGCTCGCTCAGGCACGGGCCCTGGAACTGGCCGAACGTCCGCTGGGAATTCGCAATGCCGCACAGATCCTGACGATCCGCCATGCGCTCTTCGACGACCGGCTGACGGACGCCCGGGACGAGCTGAACGCGCTCCTGCCGCTGGTCCAGCGACGCGGCTCGGTCGAGGACACGATCGAACTGTTCTCCACCCTGGCCGCGATCGAGTCCCGCCGGGGGGCCTGCGCCGCCGCGCTCGCGCATGCGGGACAGTCCCTCGCGCTCACCCTGGAAGCGGGGCTCTCCCCCGGTCCCGCCTGGTACACACTGGCGCTCGCGGAGACGGCCGGCGGCAGTTTCGCACGGGCCGCGAGCTACGCCCGGCGCAGCGTGCAGGCGTCCGAGGAGGAGGGCGACCGGGTCTTCCTCTCCCGCAGCCGGTACGCGCTCGGCCGCATCCAACTGATCAACGGTGACGTCGCCGCCGCCCTGGAGACCCTGCGGCGGGTCCAGGCCGACGAGCGCGCCCAGTCGACGATGGACCCGTCGATGTTGCGCTGGCACGAGGAACTGGCGGAGGCACTGCTCGCGCACGACGCGGGCGACGAGGCCCTGGCGCTCCTGGCGGAGGTGCGGCCGGTCGCAGAGCGGTTGGGCCGGTCCACGGTCCTGCTGGGCTGCGACCGGGCCCATGCCCTGTGCCTGGCGGCGGAGGGCCGGACCGACGAAGCGGCCGAACTCCTCACTCGGACCGCCGAGAGCTTCGGGCGGGCCGGGCTGCCGCTGGAACGGGGCCGGGCGCTGATCGCCTTGGCCCGGGTCGAACGCAGGCGTCGCCGCCGGTCGGCGGCGCAGGCCGCCCTGCACGAGGCGGCCTCGGTCTTCGAGCGGGCCGGTGCGACCCCGTGGCTGGCCCTCGCGAGCGAGGCCCCGGCGGGCTCCGCGGGTGAGGTCCCCGGTCCCGGCGCGGGCGGCGAGGAACCGGTCTCGGTGCTCTCCTCGCTGACCGAGGCGGAGCTGCGCCTGGCCCGCTTGGTGGGTCAGGGCGCGAGCAATCAGGAGGCCGCGGCAAAGCTGTACTTGAGCGTGAAGACCGTGGAGGCGCGGCTCACCCGCATCTACCAGAAGCTCGACGTCCGCTCCCGCTCGCAACTGGCGACGGCGCTCCGCCCGTGAACGGCGGGGCCACCGGGCCCCGCCCCGTCGGTGACCGCTCCCCGCCCCGTGCGGGAGGCTCCTGCGGAGTGCTGCCGGCACCCCGGGGCCCGTGTGGGGGCGCCGTCGTGCCCCGTGGGACTCCGCAGGCGCATCAGTCGGTGGCGCTGCCGAACCACTCGGCGAGGCTGCCCCGGAGTTCCTCCGGCCGTTCGCCGACCCAGACGACGTGGCCGTCGGGGCGCACCAGCACGGCGGGCGCGTCCCGTTCCTCGCTGACGTCGACGACGTGGTCGACCCGGTCCGCCCAGCCCTCCGTCGAGAGCCGGCCGGTCCGGTCGAGGAGCAGTCCGCGTCCCCGGTGCATCAGCTCGTAGAGGCGTCCGTGCTTCAGCCTCAGGTCCCGCAGCCGTCGACCGAGCAGTTCATGGCCCGTGCCGAGGTCGTAACGGACGTCGACCGCGGTGATCATTCCGGTGACGTACCGGTTGACCTCTTCGAAGTCCATCAGCGTCGAGAAGAGTTCCCGGAGGGCCGTCGCCCCCGGGTCCGTGCCGAGCAGCGCCATCTGCGCGCGGGTGTTCTGCACGACGCGGGCACCGACCGGACGGCGTTCGGCCTCGTAGGTGTCGAGCAGGCCTTCGGGGGCCCAGCCCCGGACCGCGGCGGCCAGCTTCCAGCCGAGGTTGAACGCGTCCTGGATGCCGAGGTTGAGGCCCTGGCCACCGGTGGGCGGATGGACGTGCGCCGCGTCACCGGCGAGGAACGCCCGGTCGACCCGGTAGTGCTCGGCCTGCCGGGTGGCGTCACCGAAGCGGGACAGCCAGCGGGGCGAGTGCACGCCGAAGTCGGTGCCGGCGAAGGCCCGCAGCTGCGTCTTGAAGTCATCGAGGGTCGGGGGCGCCGTACGGTCCTCGGCGACCCCTTCGGCGGGGACGACGATCCGGCACCCTCCCTCCGCGAGGGGCGTGATGCCGAAGCGCAGTTGGGTGGTGCGGACCTCCTCGACCGCGGCGGTGACGGTCGCCGGGTCGGCAGTCACCTCCATGACCCCGAGGAGCGTCTCGACGGTGGCGGGTTCCCCGGGGAAGCCGACGCCGAGCAGTTTCCGCACCGTGCTGCGGCCGCCGTCGCAGCCGACGAGGTAACGCCCGCGCAGCTCGGTGCCGTCCTCGAGGAAGGCGGTCACGCCCTCGGCGTCCTGCTGGAGTCCGACGAATTCGCCACCGCGCCGGATCTCGGTGCCGAGTTCGAGCGCGCGTTCCCCGAGCAGTCGCTCGGTGACCGGCTGGGGGGTGGCGAGGCCGTACGGGTGGGCCGTGTCGAGCCGCTCCGGCCACGGCTTGACCACCCCTCCGAAGGGACCGCCGACCCGGAACGGCTCGCTCACCGCGCGGAACCGTTCCAGAAGGCCGCGTTGGTCCAGCAGCTCGACGCTGCGCACGTGCAGTCCCTGTCCCCGGGACTCCCCGGTCGGCTCGGTCAGCCGCTCGACCACGACCACCCGCACCCCGTGCAGGCGCAGTTCGCTCGCGAGCATCAGGCCGGTCGGTCCGCCGCCGACCACGATCACGTCCGTCATTCCCGTGTTCCGTTCCCCGTGGTTCCTGGTTCGAAGGAGAGATTCTGCGGTGCACCGGGGGCCTTGCCGCAAGGCCCCCGGTGCGCTATAGCTTGGGAGTGGCGGAGAGAGGCCCGCCTTCCCTCCTCTGCCTCCCTCCCCCGTCGTCCTTCCGGCCGAAGCCCTCGGATCACCGGGGTCCGGCCGGAAAGCTCGTGGTCGACCGCCGATCGGGGCCCGGCTCCGGACGGATCGCCGGGGGCGGCCGATCGGGTGACCCGCGGTCCGTCACCACACCCGATCCCCTCCGCGCGGTAGGTACACCGCATGCGTCCTTCCGATCGCCCCCTCCCTCCCGGGCTCCCCTCCGTCGACGCCCGCCGCGGCGCGCTCGCCGACCGCACCGGCTACGACGAGGCCTTCCTCGGCCCCGTCGTCCCCCTTGCGCTCCCGGCCCGCGCCTCCGTCGAAACGGTGGTCCTGCCGTACACCCACTTCACCGTGGTCTTCCGGCCCGACCGGAGGCTCGCGGCCTCGACCGCGGTCTGCATCGACGGCCGGGAGCTCCTGGAGGACGTGCCCCGCGACGGCACCTGGGTCTTCGACCCCCGGATCCCGGAGGAGCAGCAGGCCGGTCACGAGGTCTACCGGAACAACGGTCTGGAGCGGGGCCATCTGGTCCGTCGGCTCGACCCGGTCTGGGGCGACCCTGCCGTCGCGCACCGGGCCGACGCCGACACCTTCCACTTCACCAACGCCGCGCCCCGGTCGGACGTCTTCAACCAGGGGCGACAGCTCTGGCAGGGCCTGGAGAACCACCTCCTCGACCATGCCGCCGCGGCCGAGCGGAAGCTGGCGGTCCTTGCCGGCCCGGTGCTCCAGGACTCCGATCCGCCCTACCGCGGCCTCCAGGTGCCGCTGCGCTTCTGGAAGGTGGCCGCGTTCCTCCAGGACGGAGCCCTCGCCTCCGCCGCTTACGTCCTCGACCAGAGCCCCGATCTGAGTCGCGACGCGGAGCGCGCGTTGGCGGGGGCGATCGCCGGTGCGCCGCCGCCGCTCGGTCCGTTCCGCACGTACCAGGTGCCGGTCGCCGACGTCGCGGAGATCACCGAGCTGGAGCTCGGACCGCTGCCGGACGTGGACGTCATGCCGCCGTCGCGGGCGCCTGAGGAGCGCTGGCGGCGCCTGGGGTCGTACGCCGATGCGGTGCTGCACCCGTGACGGCGGGCGCCCCGAAGCGGCGGCGCCGACCGCACCCGGACGTCACCGGGCGATCGAGCGGCAGGACGCCCGAACGGGCCGCGCCGCCCGGCCCGTTGCCGCCGGGGAGGGCCTCTCCGCGCGGCCGGGTCAGGCGTGTCCCCCGACCCGGGGCCCGCCCCTCCGGGCCCCGGGGAGAGCGACGAAACGGATCCCCGCTCATGCCTCCGGCACGGGCGTGGCGTGGTGGTAGTAGATCCGCCACCCGGAGGCGTCGTCCGACTTCCGCCAGATCGAACTCCGCCGGACCCGCCTGTCGTCCAGTACCGTCTCGAACGTCAAGTGCACGATGCCGGGCGCAAGCAGGGTGCCGGTCATCCCGGTGGTCACGTGCTGCGGACCGTCCTCGACCGCCCCCTGCATGGCCGGCAGCGCCGCGAGCATCGCCTCCCGGTCCCATCTGCGCCCCGAGGCCCCCACTTCCGTGAATTCCGGATCGAAGAAGCGGTCCGCCAGCGCCCTGGACGACCGCACCGCCGGGCTCAGCAACTGCAGCTCCCGCTCGATGGCCTCGGCCACGCCGTCTTCGTCCTGTCGATCCGCTTCCCTGTTCATGGGAACATCTTGCCCAGGTTGACCTGCGGGTTCGCAAGCCGCACGGAGGGGCATCCACCGGTGCGGGAAGGGCCTGGGGGCGAGGCCGTCGAGGGGCCCCTCTACGTCGGCAGCCGCAAGGACCGAACGGCGGGGCGAACCCGCCGGGAGCACCGACGGGCAGGGACGGTCCGGGCACCCGCCCCTGCCCGGACGCCCGCCTGACGACGGGGTGCGCTACCGGGCAGTGTCGGCGAGGAGCACGGCGCACGCGCCGCGGACGGTGGACCCGTCGGGAAGTCGCCATGCGGCCTCGACCAGTCCGGGGCCCGTCCCGGTGTCCGAGCCGGGGCGCAGGACCCGGCACACCCGCAGCGTCACCGGCGCGGGCGCGCCGGCCTCGCGCACCACCACGTCGGTGTGGTCGGGGCCGTCCACGACGCGTACC
Source organism: Streptomyces sp. NPDC058872 (assembly GCF_042743065.1). Taxonomy (NCBI): domain Bacteria; kingdom Bacillati; phylum Actinomycetota; class Actinomycetes; order Kitasatosporales; family Streptomycetaceae; genus Streptomyces; species Streptomyces sp. NPDC058872. The sequence goes on along the minus strand of NZ_JBHYMK010000041.1, from coordinate 23,774 downwards.
AGTTCGACTTCGGCGCCGGTGCCGGGCGCCGCGGGCGTGACGGTGACGGCCTCATCGGGCGTGTCGTCCAGGGACTGGTGCTGTGCCGTGGCCCGGCCGGTGAGCAGGGCGTGCAACTGGGTGGCGAGCACCGGGTCGTGGGTGCCGTCGTAGATCCAGCGCGTGCCGAGGACACCGTGCTCGGAGGTGCCGATGAGCGCCCGCTCCGCGCCCTCCAGCGGGGCGCCCCGGTAGGTCATCGGGACCAGATGGGCGACCGCGTCCGGACCGGTGCCTTCGGTGACCGCCATGAACTCGATGCCCACCTCCCCCGCGGGGTCGTCGAGGCGAAAGCCTCCCGCGTTGACCGGGCGCGGCCGGTCGGTTCCGTCGGCGTACCAGGCGCGGGTGGGCAGCCACGCGCTCAGCAGCTCCAGCTTGGTGGGGTGCATCGTGGTGTGGTGGATGACGGCCATGGCGCGTTCCTCCCTCTCGACCGGGGCCCGGAGGGTCCGCCGGCCGGACCCGGTGGACGTCGAGACGGGCTCGGAGATCCGCAACCTAACAGACCGGGTCGACTCGGCCCGTGGGCTCTTGATCGAGCGCCACGACTCCCTGACCGGCGAGCATATGACTGATAATCTGCGAAATGTCCTTTTTTTCATGGCACCCCCGTGTGCCGTCGCAGAGTCGGGAGCAGCAATGTCCGGTGGACCCGAGCCCATCAGCGCCGTCGCCCGCGAGGCACTGGAACGCGAGCTCGCCGATCTACGTACCGAGCGCGAGGCCGTTGCCGCCACCCTCCGGGACGGTGGTGACGGCGAGGTGGGCGACCGGGCCGACCAGGCCGACGAGCTGCAGCGCGCCGACGAGCTCGACCGCCTCGGCACCCGCATCACCGAGATCGAGGAGCGGCTCCGGGAGGGATCCGCCGCAGGGGCTCCGAGCACCCGTTCGGTGGGGGTGGGCAGCAGCGTGACCGTACGGTTCGAGGACGGCACCGAATCCACCGTGCGGATCGGGGAGCTCGCGAGCGCCCTCGACCCGACCCTGGTCACCGCCGACAGTCCGCTCGGCCGCGCCCTGCTCGGCCGCCGCGCCGGAGACGCCGTCAGCTACGACACGCCCGAAGGGCGGACGACCGCGATCGTGCTCGCCCTCGGTTGACGGCACCGTGCGAGAAGCGCATACGGAAGCCAAGCACCCGGAGCCGACATCGGGCGCCGGCTCCGGGACCCCTCGGCAACAGCTCAAGGAAACGGACCGCAAGGGCGGCCCCGGACACACCGTCCTGGTGGCCCTCGCCATTGCCGTGCCCGTCACCAAGCTCGCCTATACGGTCGGCGGCGGCAACGCGATCCGTGACGTGCTGGTCGGCATGGAGCCGGCGAACTGGCCCGGCATCCTGGTCGGCATGGTGATCACGGACCCGCTCCTGGGATCCGTCCTCGCCGTCGTCGTCTCCCGCGTGGTCTTCGCCCTCTTCGCCGCGCGCGGGGCGGTGCCCCTCGGGACCGGTGTGGCACGGGCCGCCCAGCGGGCCGCCCTCACCCTCGTCAACCCGATCGCCATGGGAGTGATCGACGCCTGCTTCTTCGGCCCGTGGTGGGGCCTCGCCACCGGACTCGCCGCCTTCGCCCTGCGGCAGGGCGTGGTCGTGGAGTACCGCACGGGACGGCGTCGGCCGCACCGCCGGCGCGATCAGGACCGCACCGGACACCACGACCCCGGCTACCGGCCGCCCGCCTGGCTGCGCCGGGCCGCCGGCATCGAGCAGTGGGCGGCGCTGGGCCTCACGGTCGTCGTCCTGCCGGTCCTGGCCTTCGTCTCGGCGCTCAACGGGCAGTCCTGGACCTCGGTCGTGGAGTGCCAGGTCACGGACGGCGCACGGACCGAGAGCGACCGGCTGATCGAACTCGGCCGCAAGGGCAATGGCGTCGTCGGCTGGAACCTGGACACCGAGCAGGTCTCCAACGGCCTCGGCTGCACGAGTGACGAGAGCCGCTACGTGCGGGAACCGTGGTGGCGGAGCTGACGACCCTCCTCCTGCGGGCGCTCCCGGGCCGCGGGACCTGCACCGCGGTGCAGGTCCCGCGGTCGGAGGGAGGGTCCTTCAGGGTTCCAGCACCACCACGGCCTCCTCGGTGTACGCGAAGGAGGTCAGAGACTCGTACAGATAGAGCTCGACGTTGGTCGCGTCGTGCGCGGTGTAGCCGATGGCCACGTCCTGGCCGAGGCACAGCTCGAAGTCACCGCCCCGGGTGGAGAGGACGAATCCGCCGTCGAGGGCGGGGGCCCAGATCGGGGAGCCGTCCAGCATCCGGGCGAGGTGCGCCGCGATCGGGTAACCGTGGTCGGACGTCTCGCTGACCGCCCGGTACTGGTCGGCGCCGAGCAACAGGGCGTACGGACCGTCGACACCGGCGAGCCGCAACGAGGTCAGGGCCCTGCTGACCGCGTCGGGGTAGTCGCGCGGCTCGGCGGGCAGCCGCAGCGCCGGGTTGGAACTGCGGGCGCGCAGCCCCTCGATGCCCGCCTCCCCGTACCCGTCGAAGACGATGCGGTCCTCGATGAACGCCAAGGTGCGGGCCGCGTCCTTGACGGGTTGCCAGTCGGAGTCCTTCGCACCGCGTTCGACGGCGTCCACCGCGGCCCTGTCGACGGTGAAGGGCACCTTGAGTTCGACGAGGGGGCGGGCCACGCGCAGTCGTGCGGTGACTCCGGGCGCGGGTGCCGCCAGGGCGGAGAGGTGGCCGGTGCCCACGGCGGAGAGCCCGGGGCCGACCGGGTCGGGGACGTCCACGACCCGGCGCCCCGCGACGTTGCGGCGGAAGGTGCGGCGCGCCTCCTCGTCGATCTCGGCCCAGGCGGCTGCGGTGATCGGAGCGAGTTCGCGGTGCAGGTTGCTGGTGGCCCGGGAGGACGTCATGGGGCTCGGGTTCCTTTCAGGCTGCCGATGCCGAGGGACTGCACGGCACCGGCGGCGGGCTGCGCTGCGGGGAGGTCGTCGAGCAGGTCGGCGGCGGACTGCGCTGCCGGAAGGTCGTCGAGCAGGTCGGCGGCGGGCTGCGCTGCCGGAAGGTCGTCGAGGAGGTCGGCGCTGGGGACGAAGAACAGGCCGCCGGTGACGGCCCGGGAGAAGTCGAGCACGCGGTCCGTGTTTCCCGGCGGGTCGCCGAGGAACATGTTGCGGAGCATCCGCTCGGTCACCCCGGGGGTCCGTGCGTAACCGATGAAGTACGTGCCGAACTCCCCGCTGCCGACCCGCCCGAACGGCATGTTCGCGCGCAGGATCTGCTGGGGGACGCCGTTCTCGTCGGTGACGGTGTTGAGCGCCACGTGCGAGTCCGCGGGTTTGACCTCGTCGGGCAGCTCGACGTTGGACGCCTTGCCGCGTCCGATGACGTGCTCCTGCTGCTCGACGGAGAGGGCGTCCCAGGCCTCCATGTCGTGGACGTACTTCTGCACCACGACGTAGCTGCCGCCCCGGAAGGCGGGGTCCTCGTCACCGATGTGGACCGCTTCGGCCGCGGTCGCTCCCGAGGGGTTCTCGCTGCCGTCGACGAAGCCGAGCAGATCGCGCTCGTCGAAGTAGGCGAAGCCGTGCACCTCGTCGACCACCGTCACCGCACCGTCCAGGGCGGCCATGATGAGCCGGGCCAGTTCGAAGCAGAGGTCCATGCGCCGGGCGCGCACGTGGAAGAGCAGGTCACCCGGGGTGGCAGGGGCTCGATGGCGGGGCCCCTGCAGGGATCGGAAGGGGTGCAGGGCGCGCGGGCGGGGCTCGCCGACGATCCGGTCCCAGGCCGCGGAACCGATGCCGGCGACACAACCGAGTGCGGATTCGGGGGAACGGAACGCCACGGACCTGATCAGACCGGTCAACTCCCGGAGCGCCTCCCGCACCACGGCCTCCCCTCCCGGGTCGACCGTGACGACCAGGAAGACGGCCGCCCTCGACGGCGGACTGAGGACGGGCTGGGGTACGACCATGGCGCTCCCACACGGAAACCGATAAAAGGGACGAAAGGGATGGTGCCAGCGTAGGTGTGCACGATCCGGTGCGCAGCCCGGCACGACCGCCCCGAGGCCCGTCGTCTTTCCGGGGCCACCGGCTGGCGGGCTCGGAGCGGCGGACTTAGCCTGCCCGAGGGGGCCTGCCGTCCCACCGTGCCCGTGCGTTCGCAGGGCGAAAGGGTGAAGATCCTTGAGCAGCGACCAGGACGAGAACACCGCCCGCGACGGGGGAACACCCCCGGAGCACCAGGTGGGACCCGCCCCCGACGGCCCTCCCGGGTTCCGCCCGTACCACCATCCGGCCGCCGGCTGGGGCGCCGCGAAGAGCGTGACGCGCTTCCTCCTGAAGGAACGCGCGCTGGTCGACGGCCCGCGCGCCATCATGCGGATGAACCACGAGAACACCGGCTTCGACTGCCCCGGCTGCGCTTGGCCCGATGACACCAAGGGCCTCCACCTGGACATCTGCGAGAACGGCATCAAGCACGTCACCTGGGAAATGACCCCCAAGCGGGTCGGCCGCGAGTTCTTCGCCGCCCACTCGGTGACCGAGCTCTCCGGGTGGAGCGACTACGACCTGGAGAACGAGGGACGGCTCACCGAGCCGATGGTCTACGACCCCGAGACGGACCACTACGTCCCCATCGCGTGGAAGGACGCCTTCGAGCTCGTCGGCCGCACCCTGCGCGGCCTCGACGATCCCCATCAGGCCACCTACTACACCTCCGGCAGGCTGGGCAACGAAGCCACCTTCCTCTACCAGCTGATGGCCCGTGAACTGGGCACCAACAACCTGCCCGACTGCTCCAACATGTGCCACGAGGCGAGCGGTCGCGCCCTCCAGGCCTCCTTGGGCACCGGCAAGGGCACCGTCGACCTCCAGGACTGGCAGACCGCAGACGCCCTCTTCATCTTCGGCGTCAACGCCGCGTCGAACGCGCCCCGCATGCTCACCGCCCTCGCCGAAGCGCACCACCGCGGCGCCCAGATCGTGCACGTCAACCCGCTCGTGGAAGCGGCGGCCACCCGCACCATCGTCCCGCACGACTTCACGGACATGGCCCTCTTCAAACCGACGAAGACCAGCACCCTCAACCTCCAGCCGCGCATCGGCGGCGACATGGCCCTCGTCCGCGGCATGGCCAAGGCGATCCTGGAACAGTCGTCGACCGACCCGAAGGCCCTGGACGGCGAGTTCATCGAACGGCACACCAGCGGCTTCGAGGAGTACCGGGCGCTGTGCGGGGCCACTCCCTGGGAAGAGCTGGAGCGCCAGTCGGGGCTGAGCCGTGCCGACATCCTCAAGGCCGCGCGCGCGTACGGCGAGGCGGACCGCTCCATCGTCAGCTGGTGCCTCGGCGTCACCCAGCACGAGCACGGCGTCGACACCGTCCGGGAGATCGTCAACCTGCTGCTGCTCCGCGGCAACCTCGGTCGGGAGGGTGCGGGCCCCTCCCCCGTACGCGGACACAGCAACGTCCAGGGGAACCGGACCTGCGGCATCGACCACCGTCCGAGCGAGGAGTTCCTCGACCGGCTCGCCGAAGCCTGTGCGATCGACCCCCCGCGCGCCCACGGCAAGGACACCGTCGCGAGCATCAGGGCCATGCACAGCGGCGAGATCAAGGTCTTCGTCGGGATGGGGGGAAACTTCGCGCTCGCGGCACCCGACACCCCGTACACCCATGCGGCGCTGCGCACCTGCGAGCTCACGGTCCAGGTCAGCACCAAGCTGAACCGCAGCCACCTCGTGCACGGTCGGCAAGCACTCATCCTGCCCTGCCTGGGACGGACCGAGAAGGACCACCAGCGCAAGGGCGTCCAGAGCACCTCGGTCGAGGACTCGATGAGCATGGTGCACCTGTCGGTCGGCATGAAGCGCCCCGCCTCGCCGCACCTGCTCTCCGAGCCCGCCATCATCGCCGGCATGGCGCGTGCGGCGCTGCCCGACAGCGCCACGCCCTGGGAGTGGTACGTCGAGGACTACGACCGCATCCGGGACACCATGGCCCGGGCGCTCGACGGCTTCGAGGACTTCAACCGGCGCGTGCGCCTGCCGCTGGGCTTCCGCATCAAACAACCCGCCCGCGAACTGGTCTTCCGCACCCCGTCGGGACGCGCCGAGTTCTCCAGCGCCCCCCTCCCCGACGTGGTGCCCGCCCCCGGCACGCTGGCGCTCGGCACCATGCGCTCCCACGACCAGTGGAACACCACGATCTACTCCGACGACGACCGCTACCGGGGCATCAAGAACCTCCGCACCCTGGTCTTCATGAACCGCGCGGACATGCGCGAACGCGGAATCGCCGACCTCGGTCCCGTCGACATCACCAGCACCGCGAAGGACGGCAGCCAACGCCGTCTGAACGGCTACCTCGCCGTCCCGTACGACATCCCCCGCGGCTGCGCCGCCGGCTACATGCCGGAGATGAACGTGCTCTGCGCCCTGAGCGACCACAGCACCCAGAGCGACCAGCCGATCATGAAGCACATGAAGGTGACGATCGAGCCCGCCGCCTGACGACGGGCGACGCCGCGGAACGGCGCCGACGGACGCGGGGCCGACGGACGCGGGGCCGACGGGCGCGGGGTGCTCACCCCCGGCGGACGAGCCGGTCCAGCAGGAGGTAGGCGCGCCGCTCGGCGGCGGCGAGTTCGGTGGGGTCGACCTCCGCCGGCCAGAGCTCGCCCGCCGCGGCGTCGTCGGCCTCCCGCAACTCCACCGCGGCCGCCGCGAGCCGCGCCTGGACGAGGGGAAGTGCAGCGGCGTTCCCGTCCTGGATGGCCCCTTCCGCCCGCTCCGACGCCGCCGCGCAGGCGGCGAGGGCGCGTTCGGCGCGTACGGCCGCCCGGTCGTGGACCACCACCAGTGCGCAGCCGAGCGCGAGGGCGACGCCCAGCACGCTGCTGAGGGCCCGGTCCTGCACGAGGGTCCCGGCCGGTGCGGGAGCGGCCAGATCGGTCAGCAGGAGCGCCATCGGAGTGAGGAAGACGACGCCGAGGCCGTAGTTGCGGGCCACCACGTACTCCAGGAAGAACTCGAGGAGCACGATGACGAGGACGAGGGCCACCGGTCGGGGTTCCAGGGCGAGGACCCCCAGGGCGAGCAACAGGCCCACGACCGTGCCCAGGGTGCGTTGGACGGCCCGTTGTGCCGCCGTCCGCACGTTGATCGAGTGGAGGACGGCAGCGGCGGAGAGCGCGGCCCAATAGCCGTGCCCGAGGCCCAGGGCGAGGGCACTGCCGCCTGCGACCCCGGTGCCGAGCACCATCCGCAGGGCGGGCACCAGGAGGACGGCGGTACGGCCGTGGGCCGGCCCCGTCACCAGTTCGGCGGCCCGCAACTCGGTGGCGCGCAGGGTGGTCGGGTCGACCGGCCTCTGGGCGGGCCCGGGAGTGCGGGCCGGATCCACGGCGGAGTCGGGCCGGGCGAGGGTGCCGGTCTGGGCGATCAGGACGGGGAGCGCGAGGTCGGGCAGGATCCGCGGGGCCCCGCGTCGGCGGCCGAGGAGGACCCGGGCCTGCCGGCGCAGGGTGCGGGCCAGACCGGCGGGGTCCTCGGGCGGGCGGCGGACGGAGCCGACGAGCAGCGACCAGGCGAGGTCGGTGAGGCGCACGCAGGTGTCGCCCCGGCCGTGCCATTCGGCGCCGGAGGGCGGGAGGACGCCGAGCGTCCGGTAGGCCCGGAGCACGGCGGCGGTCGCCCGGTGCCGTGCGGGCACGGCCGCCTTCCCCGGACCGTCGGCACCCTCCGGAGCGCTGGCACCCGTGGCGCCCCGGACGTCCCGCGGGCCGTCCCCGTCCGCCGTCCCGCCTGAACCGCTCGGCCCCTCCGCGTCCCACAGGTCGGCGAGTTCGCGGAGGGCCGCGGCGACCGCGAGCCGTTGGGGGCGGTCCGGATACACCAACCAGCCCGCGACGGCGAGTGCCCAGGCGATCGCCGCGCCGCCCGCGGCCAGGGCGGTCCGGGGGAGCACGTCCGCGGGGGTGGCGGCGCCGTTGGCGGCCACCGCGAAGGAGACGAGGAGCAGGACGGCGCCGAGACCGCCGAGCCGGGCCGCGTCGCAGGCGAACTTGGCGGAACCGGCCACCAGGGCCGTGGCCACGACCGTCAGGACGGCGCCCGCTCCCCCGTCCCGGGGACGGGCCCAGGCCGCGAGCGCGACGCCACCGCCGACGCAGGCGGTCATCGCGAGCGCGACGACGGCCAGCACGCGGATGCGGCGGGCGTACGGAAGATTGCGGCCGAAGGAGGTGGTGAAGGATCCCAGCATCGCGTAGACGGCCTGGTCGGCCCGGCCGGTGAGGGCCATCGGCAGTGCGGACAGGGCCATGGCCAGCGCGGCGCGCAGTGCGAAGGACAGCGCGCCGTCCACGCGGTGCAGGGCGAGGGCCCCGCGTGGGGAGAGGGCGCGTCGCCAGCGGGCGGCCGGATGCCACGGACCGGTCAGCACGCGGCGCCCCGCCGGTGGACGTCGGGGAAGTGCGGGGCGACGCGGAACGCGGGGCGAGGGAGTGGGCCGGCGGGGGCTTGGGACGGGTGGGTCATGAGGGGATCCTGACGGAACGACGACCGGCCCGGCGCGTTCCGTGCCGGTCGTGCTGCTGGCCGTCGCCCGGGAGCCGCAACCGGGCGTGGCCCTCGATCGGGAGGACCGGTCACCCGCCGCCCGCTGTCCTCCGACCGGCCCTCCCCGGCGGCGGTGCACCGGGGTCCGCGCCCGGCGCAGGTGACGGACGGGCCGTCAGGCCGCGGCGGCGGCCTCGCTGCCGGCTGCGGACTCCGGCTTGCGGACCGTGCAGTGGAGGGAGTCGTCCACGACGTCGGCGACGAGCACGTCCCCGGGGTCGGCTTCCCCGCCGAGCAGCAGGGAGGCGACGCGGTTGTCGAGCTCCGTCTGGATCGTGCGGCGCAACGGCCGGGCGCCGAAGGCGGGCTGGTAGCCGTGGGCGACCAGGAGCTTCTTCGCCGCCTCGGTCACCTCCAGGGTCATGCCCTGGGCGTGGACGCGGTGCTTGCTCCGGTCGAGGAGGTGGTCGACGATCTCGGTCAGGTCGTCCTCGGTGAGGCTGTGGAAGACGATGATGTCGTCGATGCGGTTGAGGAACTCGGGCAGGAAACGTCCCCGCAGGTCCTCCATCAGCTCGTCCTTGAGCTCTGCGGCGTCGCCCTCGTGGGCGAGGATGCGGTGGGCACCGATGTTGGACGTCATGATGACGACGCAGTGGCGGAAGTCGACCGTGCGGCCCTGCCCGTCCGTGAGCCGCCCGTCGTCGAGGATCTGGAGCAGCGTGTTGAAGACGTCGGGGTGCCCCTTCTCGACCTCGTCGAAGAGGACGACGCTGTACGGGTTGCGGCGGACCTTCTCGGTGAGCTGTCCGGCCTCCTCGTAACCGACGTATCCGGGGGGCGCGCCGACGAGTCGGGCGACGGTGTGCTTCTCCTGGAACTCGCTCATGTCGAACCGGATCATCCGGTCCTCCTCGCCGAAGAGCAGCTCGGCCAGGGTCTTGGCGAGTTCGGTCTTGCCGACGCCCGTGGGCCCCAGGAAGAGGAAAGAGCCGACGGGCCGGTTCGGGTCGCCCATGCCCGCCCGGTTGCGACGCACGGCCTCGGAGACCGCGGTGACCGCCTCGTCCTGGCCGACGATGCGGGCGTGCATCTCCTCCTCCAGCTTGAGCAGCTTCTCCTTCTCGCTGGCGGTGAGCTGGGAGACGGGAATGCCGGTGCGGCGGGAGACGATGTCGGCGATGTCCGAGGCGGTCACCGAGACGACGCCCTCGCGGCGCTCCTCGATGCCGGCGAGTTCGCCCTCCACCTCGGCGATCCGCTGCTTGAGTTCCTGGGCCTTCTCGAAGTCCTCGCCCGCGACCGCTTGCTCCTTCTCGCGGCGCAGCTTCGCGAGCTTGTCCTCGCGGCTGACGACCTCGGTGGAGCGACCGCCGCTGCGCAGCCGGACCCGTGCCCCGGCCTGGTCCATCAGGTCGATGGCCTTGTCGGGGAGGAACCGGTCGCTGATGTACCGGTCGGAGAGTTCCGCGGCGGCCGTGAGCGCTCCGTCGGCGAAGCGGACCCGGTGGTGGGCCTCGTAGGCGTCCCGGAGCCCTTCGAGGATCTGCACGGTCTCCTCGACGGTCGGCTCCGGGATGAGGACGGGTTGGAAGCGGCGTTCGAGGGCGGCGTCCTTCTCGATGTGCTTGCGGTACTCGTCGATGGTGGTGGCGCCCACCACGTGCAGTTCACCGCGGGCGAGCGCGGGCTTGAGCATGTTGCCCGCGTCCATCGCGCCCTCGCCGGTGGCGCCGGCGCCGACGACCGTGTGCAGTTCGTCGACGAAGAGGATGATCTCCCCGCTGGCTTCCTGGACGTCCTCGATGACCTTCTTGAGGCGTTCCTCGAACTGCCCCCGGTACTGTGCACCGGCCACCATGCCGGACAGGTCCAGGGAGACGACCCGCTTGCCCTTCAGGCTGTCGGGGACCTCGTCCGCGACGATGCGTTGGGCGAGGCCCTCCACGATGGCGGTCTTGCCGACGCCCGGCTCGCCGATGAGCACCGGATTGTTCTTGGAGCGCCGGGAGAGGATCTCGATGGTCTGCTCGATCTCCTCGGCCCGACCGACCACGGGATCGAGCCTGCCCGCCTTCGCTTCCTCCGTGAGGTCCCGGCCGTACTCGTCGAGGCTGGTGGTCGGCTGTTTCGCAGCGGCGGTGACACCGCCCGCCTCCGGGCGGGCCGTCTGGTCGGCGAGGCCACGGAGCCTCTTCACGTCCGCTTCCTCCGCGCGCAGGAAACGGGAGGCTCCGGAATCGGGGTCGGCGAGGAGGGCGCCGAGGATGTGCTCGGGGCCGATGTAGGAGACGCCCGCCGCCTGCGAGTAGGCGTGGGCGGTGGCCAGGGTCCGCTTGGCCGCCGGGGTGAGCCCGGGCTCCGCGGACGGCTCCGTGGCCTCCCGGGGCAGCACCTCGGCGAGCTGTCCGGCCAGTTCGTCGGGGTCCACCCCGCCCTGGGAGAGCAGTCGGCGGGAAGGCTCGACCTGGGTGGCGGCCCACAGGAGGTGCTCGGTGTCGAGGTCGGAACTGCCGTCCTCGTCGGCCTTGCGTGCGGCGGTGTTCAGCAGTTCGTGGGAGGACTCGGTCAGCAGCCGTCCGATGGGAACGCGCTGCACGGCCGGGGGCGACGACGTCGGTGACATCCCGAAGAACCGGTTGAAGAGGTCGCTGAACGGATCCGACGAACCGAAGGACGAACCGAACGCCATCGACATGGCTGCTCCTGAAAGCGCAACGGAGGGGACTTTCCCACTCAAACCCGACGCCCGCGGCTCCGCAATCGGAGCGGAGTCGTGGTGCGCCGGCACGTGACCCCCCGTACGGCGGACCGAAACGCCCGGTTCGGTTCCCGACCGCAGACGATGGCTCCATGACCTCCGCAACCCCTCCGAACGGCCCGGCTCCCGAGCCCCGGGACCGTACGGACGCCCCACAGGTTCGCGCCGCCCCACTCCTGCGGCGTCCCGCACTGTGGCTCGCCCCCGGCCTCCTCAGCTCCCTGGTCGCGCTGTTCCTGTCGCTCCTCTACATGGGCGGCATCCTCAATCCGAGCGACCAGCTGAGCCGGCTGCCCATCGCCCTCGTCAACGAGGACCGGGGCCGCCCGCTACCGGGGCAGCAGGAGAACCTGGGGAAGCAGATCACCGACTCGATCGCCGCGGGCGGCCCCGCCGGGACCCCCGTCGACTGGCAGCGCCTCGACCGTGCCGGCGCCCAGGACGCCCTCGCCTCCGGCAAGGTCTTCGGCGCCCTGGTGGTGCCCGCGGACTTCACCGCGTCCGTCGCGGCGCTCACCACCGAGGGGGCGACGGTCCGCCCCACGCTCACCGTGCTGACCAACCCCGGCCTGGGCAGCCTCGGTTCCTCCCTGGCGTCCCAGATCAACCAGAACGCGGCGCACCGGGCCTCCTTGGACATCGGCCGGCGGCTCTCGCCCACCGCCGCCCTGCCGACCACGCGCCTGCTGCTGACCGATCCGGTGACGGTCACCACCCGCGTCGGCCATCCCATCGGCCGGCACAGCGGCCTCGGCCTGACCGCCTTCTACTACACGCTGCTGCTCGTCCTGAGCGGCTTCATCGGCGGGAACATCGTGCACAGCGGTGTCGACACCGCCCTCGGATACGCGGACAGCGAGATCGGCCCCTGGCACACGCGCCACCGGACCGTCCCCATCAGCCGCACCCAGACGCTCGTCCTGAAGATGGTGATGACCGCCGGCATCGCGGCCCTGACCACCACGCTCGTCATGGTCGCCACGATCGCGGTCCTCGGCATGGACGCCGCCCACCTACCGATGCTGTGGCTCTTCTCCTTCTGCGCGACGGTCGCCGTCGGACTGGGCGTCCAGGCCATCAACGCGGCCTTCGGCGGAATCGGGCAGCTCGTCTCGATGTTCGTCTTCATCGCGCTGGCGCTCCCCTCCTCCGGGGCGACCGTGCCGCTCCAGGCCACCCCGGGCTTCTACCGCTTCCTCGGCGTCTTCGAGCCGATGCGCCAGCTCAGCGAGGGCGTCAGGGCCATCCTGTACTTCGACGCCCGGGCCGATGCCGGCCTCGCCCGCGGCTGGTTCATGATCGCGCTCGGCGTGGTGCTGGCCCTGGCGTTCGGCTTCGCCATGACGCACTACTACGACCGCAGGGGGCTGCGCCGCCTCACCCCACAGCCCGAGTGACCGCAGCTCCCCCGCCCGGGCCGTGCGGCGGCGCGGCCCACACCGCCCCGCCGCGTCCGTCATGTCCTGGTGGTCACTCGTCCCAGGGCGGTTCAAACTCGTTCGGGTCGTACGGCGGCTCTTCCTCGTGCGCCGGCGGGCCGTCCGGTGCCGGCGGGCCGGAGGCCGGAACGGCGGGGCCGGCGTCCTCGGCACCCGGATCGCCGGTCGCCCGGGACAGTGCGTCGAGGACGCCTTCGGCGTACTTGGCCAACTTGGCCTCGCCGACGCCGCCGACGGTGCCCAGCTCCTCCACGGTGCCGGGCAGCCGGGTCGCGATCTCGCGCAGGGTCGCGTCGTGGAAGACGACGTAGGCCGGCACGCCCTGCTCGCGCGCCGTCTCGGCCCGCCAGGCACGGAGGGCCTCGAAGACCGGAACGGCCTGCGCGGGCAGGTCGACGGGGACGCGGGCCCCCTTGCCGGAGCGGGCCCCGGACTCCTTGCGGGAGGAGGGGGCGGCCTTCTCCTTCCGCATCGGTACCTGACGGCGGCCTCCCAGGACCTCACCGCTCTCCTCCGTGAGCACGAGGGTGCCGTAGTCGCCTTCCACCGCGAGCAGCCGTTGCGCGAGGAGTTGGCGGACGACCCCGCGCCACTCGGCCGTGCCGAGGTCGGCCCCGACGCCGAACACCGAGAGGGCGTCGTGGTCGAACTGGATGACCTTGGCGGTCCTCTTGCCCTGGAGGATGTCGATGATCTGGCCGGCGCCGAACTTCTGGCGCCGTTCCTTCGCCAGCCGCCACACCGTGGACAGCAGTTTCTGCGCTGCCACCGTGCCGTCCCAGGACTCGCCCGGCGTCAGGCAGGCGTCGCAGTTGCCGCACGGCCCGGCCGATTGTCCGAAGTACTCCAGGAGCCGCACGCGACGGCAGTCCACCGTCTCGCAGAGGGCGAGCATGGCATCGAGGTGTCGGGCGAGGGAACGGCGGTGCGCCTCGTCGCCCTCGGAGCCGTCGATGAGCTTGCGCTGCTGGACCACGTCCTGGAGGCCGTAGGCCAGCCATGCCGTGGCGGGCTCCCCGTCGCGGCCGGCGCGACCGGTCTCCTGGTAGTAGCCCTCGACCGATTTCGGCAGGTCGAGATGGGCGACGAAACGAACGTCCGGCTTGTCGATGCCCATGCCGAAGGCGATGGTCGCCACGACGACGACCCCGTCCTCGCGCAGGAAGCGGGCCTGGTGCTCCGCGCGGGTGCGGGCGTCCATGCCCGCGTGGTACGGCAGGGCGTCGACGCCCTGCTCACGGAGGAAGGCCGCCGTCTTCTCCACCGAGGCGCGCGAGAGGCAGTAGACGACTCCCGCGTCTCCCCGGTGCTCGGTGCCGATCAGTTCGAGGAGCTGCTTGAGCGGATTGTTCTTCGACACGATGCGGTACTGGATGTTCGGCCGGTCGAAGTCGGCGACGAAGTGCCGGGCCTCCTCCAAGCCGAGCCGCGCCGCGATCTCGGCGTGGGTCCCCTCCGTGGCGGTGGCCGTCAGCGCGATCCGGGGCACCTTCGGCCACCGCTCGTGCAGCATGGACAGGGCCAGGTAGTCGGGCCGGAAGTCGTGGCCCCACTGGGCGACGCAGTGCGCCTCGTCGATCGCGAAGACGGATACCGCGCCCCGGTCGAGCAGCCGCTGGGTGCCCTCGGTCCGGAGCCGTTCGGGGGCCAGGTAGAGGAGGTCCAGCTCGTCGGCGAGGAAGGCCTGCTCGACGCTCTGCCGCTCGTACGGGTCCTGCGTGGAGTTCAGGAAGCCGGCCCGCACTCCGAGCGCCCTGAGCGCGTCGACCTGGTCCTGCATGAGGGCGATGAGGGGCGAGATCACGACGCCCGTGCCCGCCCTGACGAGCGCCGGGATCTGGTAGCAGAGCGACTTTCCGCCGCCGGTCGGCATCAGGACGAGCGCATCACCGCCAGCGATGACCTGCTCGATGATCGCCTCCTGCTCCCCGCGGAAGGAGCTGTAGCCGAAGACACGGTGGAGCACCCGGGCGGCGTCGGAGGCCTCGGCGGGGGCGTCGGGCACGGCGGGGACGACAGGGGCGTCGGAATGGACCATTCGTGCAGCCTAGCCGCCCGGGCAGACAGTCCGGTCCCACCCGGGACAAGCTGTGGAAAACCCTTCCGGGCGGGGCGCGGCGTACGCCCCGCCCGAGGTCACCGGCCCACGTCGGCGCCCAAGGGGGTGCCGTCCAGGAAGCCTCCCGACTGGTGCTGCCACAGCTTTGCGTAGGCACCGTCGACCGCGAGCAGTTCCTGGTGGGTGCCCTGTTCCACGACCCGCCCGCGGTCGAGGACGACCAACCGGTCCATCGTGGCCACCGTGCTCAGCCGGTGGGCGACCACCAGGGCCGTCCGCCCGTCCATCAGCCGCCACAGCGCGTCCTGGACGAGGATCTCGCTCTCCGAATCGAGGGCGCTGGTCGCCTCGTCGAGCAGCAGGATCGGCGCGTCCCGCAGGATCGCCCGGGCGAGGGCGACCCGCTGTCGTTGACCGCCCGAAAGCTTTACCCCGCGCTCGCCGACCATCGTGTCGAAACCGTGGGGAAGCCCGTCCGCGAACTCGGTGACGTGTGCCGCTTCCGCGGCACGGCGGATCTCGGCACCGGTGGCGTCGGGGCGGGCGAAGGCGATGTTCTCCCGCAGGGTGCGGTGGAACATCGCGGGGTCCTGCGGCACGTAAGCGATCATCCCCCGCAGTTCGGCCTGCCGGAGCCGGCTGATGTCCTGGCCGCCGATCGTGATCCGTCCGCCGTCGACGTCCGTCATCCGGAGCAGCAAGCGGGTGAGCGTGGACTTGCCTCCGCCGGACCGACCGACGAATCCGACCTTGGCGCCACTGGGCACGGCCAGGTCGAGTTCTTCGAAGAGCGGCTTCGCGCCCGCGTGCGCGAAGGTCACCCGCTCGAAGCGCACCTCGGCGTTCTGCGGCCCGAGGGGCTCCGGGGCCTCGGGGTCGAGGACGGTCGGCGGTTCGAGGAGCAGTTCGGTGAACTGGGCGGCCTCCGTCATGGCGCGCTCCAGGCGTCGGTAGACCTGGTTGAACTCGAACATGATCCGGGTGGCGTTGGTGTAGTAGGTGAAGGCGACGACGACGGCCTCCACGCCGTGCTCCCGCCCGCCGAGGGTGAGGGCGAGCACGAGCCCGAGGACGTTCGTCAGGACGGACATCGGTGCGACGAGCGTGTCGATCCGCAGGTTTCCGTAGTCCCAGGAACGCAGCATGATTCGCTGCAACTCCGAGACCCGGGAACGGTGTTCGGCCGCCTCGCGCTTTTCGGCGCCGAAGGACCGCACCGTGTCCATGTTCGTCAGGCTGTCCGCGACGTGGCCCGAGACCCGGGCAGCCGCCTGCTCGCGCTCGGCGACGAGCAGTTGCCGGCGGCGGATCAGCGGTGCCACGCACACGCCGGTGAGGGCGATGAGCGCCAGGAGTCCGACCACGAGCAGCGGGTCGTACTGCCAGAGGACCACCGAAGCGAACAGGAGCGGCACGAACCTCCCCATGATCGAGAAGGTCAGCGTGTCGACGAACTCCTCGAAGCGGGAGGCGAACCCCAGGACCCGCTTGGTCAGCGATCCGGCGAAGTTGTCGTGGAAGAACGCGGCGTCCTTCGTGAACAGCGCGTCCATGCCGATGACGTAGAGGTGCTCGATCCCACGGGCGTCGAGCCGGTTGAGGCAGTGCAGCCCGACGCGCCAGAGGGCTTCCCCGAGCAGTAGGACCCCGGCGAAGGCGAGGGCGTGGGGAAGCAGGGCGCCGGGGCCTTCACCGGCGCCGTCGTCGGCGATCCTGCCGACGAGTTTGGCGACGACGAGGGGGGCGATGTAGTTGATCGCGATGTTGCCGAGTGCCGGTAGGAGCAGGGCGGGGGCGGCCAGCCATCGGAGGCGGAGCATTTCCCGTCCGTAGAAGCGGGCGGCAAGGAGCACCGAGCCCTTGTGCGGTAAGCCTTGGCGTGAATCAGGTGTTTCGGATTTTTGTTTTGATCCCATACCCAACCTCCCTTTTGTCGGACCGAAGGTGAGGAAGGGAGTCTGCCGCGCGCCCGGCACACCCGTCCAAGGATTTTCCGTACGGAGCGTGCACAGTTGGTCACTTTACGTACCTTCGGGCGGGGCGGCCCCGCCCGAGGGGGCCTCCGACACCATCGGGCCAGGGGCGCCGAATCCTCGGGAACGGCGGGCGGGAGTGGCCGGCCCCCCGGGCACGGTCAGCCACCCGGAAAAGCAGAAGACCCCTGACGAACAGGGGTCTTCAGGGGTGTCCGAGGGGGGACTTGAACCCCCACGCCCGATAAAGGGCACTAGCACCTCAAGCTAGCGCGTCTGCCATTCCGCCACCCGGACCGGTAGCTCACCGCGATCCACGTTTCCGCTTCCCGCTGCGACGGAGAACAATCTACCAGGCATTCGGGGCGCTCTTCACCCGCGTTTCCCGTGGTCAGCGGGGTGATGTTCGCGCACGGCGGGAGGTCGCGGCGGCGAACAGGGGGCAGCGCACGCGGCCGGACGGCACGACAGGGCTTCCGCAGCCCTGGTGGAGCCCTCGGGGCGGCGCGGCGTACGGCGCACCCGCGGACGGGAGCGGACGGGGGCAGGGAGGCGGGGGTGGGGGGCGGCACCCCCAGGGCGACAACGGGGCGACCGGGCGCCGGGGTGCCGGACGCCCCTCGGAGAGCGGTCGACGACGCCCTCGCGGGGAGCGCGACCACCCCGGCCCCGGAGGGAACAGCGGCCCCCTCCGGCCGACAACGCCCCCTTGCCAGCAAGGGACTTCATTCTAAGAATGCTCATGACAATCGAAGGATTCTCGGTTGCACGGTCACCAGAGGGGAACCCCCACATGAAGAAGCCTCTCGTCGGAGCACTGCTCGCCCTGCTGCTGGCAGGCGCCGCCACCGCTCCGGCCGCGGCCTCGACGTCCCCGGAGGCGACGGCCCCGGTCCGGACGACCCAGACCACCGCCGTCGACTTCGCAGGAACGGTCGCGCTCAGCAACTGCTCGGGCTCCGTCGTCCGCACGCCCACCTCCCTGCCGAGCGACCCCGCGCTCGTCCTGTCCAACGGACACTGCCTGGAGTCGGGCTTCCCCGCGGCCGGCGAGGTCATCGAGGACCAGCGGTCCAGCCGCTCCTTCTCCCTCCTCAACTCCTCGGGCAGCAAGGTCGGGACGCTGCGGGCCGACAGGATCGCGTACGCGACGATGACCGACACGGACATCTCCCTCTACCGGCTGACCAAGACGTACGCACAGATCCAGAGCCGGTACGGGATCAGCGCCCTGACCCTCGACGACGCCCATCCGACGGCGGGCACGGCAATCAAGGTGGTCTCCGGGTACTGGAAGCGGATCTACAGCTGCGACATCGACGGCTTCGTCTACCGCATGCAGGAAGGCCAGTGGACCTGGAAGGACTCGGTCCGCTACACCTCCTCCTGCAACACCATCGGCGGCACCTCGGGTTCGCCGGTGATCGACGCGACCACCGGCAAGGTGGTCGCGGTCAACAACACGGGCAACGAGAGCGGTGGGAGCTGCACCCTCAACAACCCCTGCGAGATAGACGAGAACGGCAATGTGACCGTGCGTCAGGGCATCAACTACGCCCAGGAGACGTACACGATCGTTCCCTGCATCGGCGCCGGGAACGTGATCGACCTGAACCGTGCGGGCTGCCTGCTGCCGAAGCCGTGAGGCCCTCCGCCCCCACCGACCGACCGGTGGGGGCGGCAACGGGAGGGGACGGCGCGCTCCGGACCGACGCCCGCCCCGCCCCACCCGGGAAAGTTCCCCACCCGAGAAATGCGGCATTCGGGTGACATCTCGCCCTCCAAAGGATCTTCCATGCCTAAGATCCATTTCCGTGACAGAAAGTCAACACATGGGAAATGAGCGGGAGTCGACGGATGTGGTCATCCTCGGGGCGGGTCCGGCCGGTCTGGTGCTGAGCAACCTCCTGCTGCGCAGCGGAATCGACTGCGTCGTCCTCGAGCGCGCCGGCGAGGAGCACGTACGGAACCGTGCCCGTGCCGGCTTCCTCGCCGCCCACACGGTGCGGGTACTGCGGCGGCACGGGCTCGACGGGGGCCTGCGGAAGCGGGGCCGGGAGCACGGCACCTGCGAGTTCCGCACCGAGGACGGGCGCTTCCGACTGGACTACCGACGACTCGGCAGGGGCGAACCGCACACCGTCTATCCGCAGCACGAGCTGGTGGCGGACCTGCTGGTCTCGTACGTCGGGGCGGGTGGCCGCATCCGGTTCGGCACCGAGGCGGTGGAGATCGGTGGCTTCGACGGCGATCGACCGTGGGTGGCGACGAGGGCCGCGGACGGAGGCACCGGACGGTGGCGTGCGCGGTACGTCGCCGCCTGCGACGGCCGGCACGGCGCCGGGCGGCGCTCGTTGCCGAGCGGGGTCGGACGACGGCACCGACACGACCACGGGGTCTCTTGGCTCGGACTGCTGGCCGAGGCCCCGCCCAGCCTCGACGCCGTCGGGTACGCGACCCATCCCCGCGGTTTCGCCGGGCACATGGTCCGGTCCGCCGACGTCACCCGCTACTACCTCCAGTGCGCACGCGGCGCCTCCGTCGACGCGTGGGGGGAGGAGCAGATCTGGGACGAACTGGACCTGCGGATGCGGAGTGTCGATTACGGACCGCTTCGACGCGGCCGACTCCTCCAACACACCCTCGTCGACCTGGAGTCGGACGTGCTCGACCCCCTGCGGTACGGCTCCCTCTTCCTGGTCGGCGATGCCGCCGGCCTCATCAGCCCCACCGCGGCCAAAGGCGCGAACCTGGCGGTCCTGGGCGCCGAACTGCTCGCCACCGCACTCGTCGACGAGCTGCACCGCGGTGATCCCGGACCGCTCGCCCGCTACTCCGAGCGGTGCCTGGCGCACATCTGGCGCGCACAGGACTTTTCCCACTGGATGATCGGCCTGCTCCACGGCTCGGCCCCCTTCCAGGAGGGGATGCGCCGCTCCCGCATGAGGGCGCTGCAGACGTCCCGCACCCAGCAGGACTGGTTCGCCGAACACTACGTCGGCGTGTGACCCGTTCTCCTGCTTTCCCCGCGCTCCCCCTGCTTTCCCCGCGCTCCCCCCGCGCTCCCCCTGCTTTCCCGCTCGCTTCGCCGAGCCCCCACCCGCTGCGCCGAGCCCCGCTCGCTTCCGCGGATTCCTGCTCCCGGCCCGCCGGCCGGAGCACGTTCCCTCCCCCCTTCCCCGAGGATGCCCGCCCGATGCGTACCCCTGTCACGGTGTCCCTCCTCGCCCCCGACGACGTCCGGCGCCTGCGGGCGACCGCCGACTTCGTCCGGGAGCAGGAGACCCCCGCCCTTTTGTCCCGCGTGCTGCCCGGCCTGCACGGCCCCGAACTGCGGGCGGTGGCGGACCGGTGCCGGTTCGGACACGCCGCGCTGCTCCTCTTCCCCGGCGACCGTGCGGCCCTGCGCGCCGGACTCGCCGCGTGCGGACTCTCCGACGACTCCGGTTCCCGGCCGAGCGTCGTGGTCCGCGACCGGTTGGCCGCGCGCCACGGCCTTGACGCCGGCGATCTTGACGTAAGGATTCTCCGTCCTGCCGTGCACGGACCCCGGGGGGAACGCCGGGCGGTCGAGGTGTTCTCGCTCGTCACGCCCCCCGGAGCAGCACTGGCCGCACTCGCCGCGCACGAGCGCGCGCACGACCACGAGGCGCACCTGGCCTTCGACGTGGACCGGCCCGACCCCCTGGTGCTGCGCGGACTGCGGGCGAGCTTCGGACGCCACGGTGCGGTGGCCGACGGCGGCGGGTACAACCCGCACGAGGACGGGACCGTGTTCTACTTCACGGCGCCTCCCGGAACGGAGACCGGCTACCGACGGCTGGAGCTGTACGCGGGCGGGGACCACCGGGACCTCCTGGACGAGCACCTGGCGGCCCGCCCGGCGACCGCGGCCACGGGCTCAGCGGAAACGCTCCTGCGGCTGTTGACCGGAGCCTGGACGACACAGGCCCTCGCCACCTGCGCCCAGTTGCGGCTTCCCGAGGCGATGAGCCCGCACACGCCCCTCGACGCAGGGCGGTTGGCACGCGACGTGGGGGCGCAGGCCGGAGAACTGACCACGTTGCTGCGGTACCTCGCCATGCTGGGCGTGGTGTCGGAGGAGCCGGAAGGCTTCCGCCTCACCGGGGCCGGTCTGCTCCTGCGCGAGGAGACCACCGGCTCGATGCGCCCCCTGGCGTTGATGTACGGGGGCCCGTTCTACCAGTCCTTCGCACATCTGACCCATGCGGTGCGGACCGGGGAGCCCGGTTTCGACCACCTCTACGGCGAGAACCACTTCGACCACTTCGCCCGTGACCCCGAACTCGCCGCGGCCTTCGACGGTTCCATGGCCGCCAGTTCCCCCATGTTCGATCCGCTGCCGGCGCATCCCGTGCTCACGGCGGCAGCGGCTTCCCCGGCCGCCCGTACGGTGGTCGACGTGGCGGGCGGCACCGGCGAACTGCTCGGACGGGTGCTGGCCGCCCATCCGTCGCTGCGCGGCGTCCTCCTGGAGCGGCCCCACGTCGTGGCCGCCGCCCGGGAACGCCTCGCCGCCACCGGCGTCGGCGAGCGGTGCTCCTACCGGGTCGGCGACTTCGCGGACGTGCCGTCGACCGGAGACGTGTACCTGTTGTCCCGGGTCCTGCACGACTGGGACGACGCGCGGTGTCGGGAGATCCTGCGGCACCTGGCGGGTGCGATGCCGGACCGTGCCGACCTGCTCGTGGTCGAACGGCTGCTGCCGACGGACGCCACCCCTTCCCTGGCGACCGCGTGGGACCTCCACATGGTGTGCAACACCGGTGGTCGCGAGCGCCGCGCCGACGCGTACGCCAGGCTGTTCGAGGCGTCCGGGCTCGTGCTCGTCGGGCACCGTCCGCTTCCCTTCGACGCCCATGTCCTGCACGTGCGGAAGCCCTGACCGTCGGACCCCCCGACGGCCTTCCGACGGGCGGGGTACGGGCGGGGTACGGGCGGGTCGCGGCGCCCGTGCCCCTTCGCCGGGCCCGTCGGGCTCCCGGACGCGCCAGGACCGCGCAGGGGACAGTCGGGTCGGAGGTCCCTCAGGCCCGCTTGCCGTCGCCACCGATCCGATCGCCCTCGGGCCGGCCGAGGGAGGCCTCCTCGATCCGGCCGCCGCGACCGAGCAGTCCGGTCTGCTCGAACGCGTGCTCCCTCATGAGGCGGGGCAGTTCCCGTCGGGACAACAGGTCGACCGCCAGCGGGAAGAACGGCCGCCCGGCCTGGGCGAGCCGGAGCCACGGGGGCGCGTAGACGGTCGCGGAGCGACGGTCCACCCCGCGCGCGATCCAGGCCGAGACCCGGTCCACCGGGTAGACCCGACGGGCGGGGGCCGGCATGTGTCCGCGTAGTTCCCGAAGGACGGTGTGACGGTCCACGTCGCGGATCATGTCGGTGTCGGTCCAGTGCAGATAGGCGACGCCCACGCCGATGCCCACGTGGGCCACTTCGGCGCGGAGGGAGCGGGCGAACGCCTCGGCCCCGGCCTTGGAGGCGCAGTAGGCGCTCATCATGGGGGCGGCGCCGAAGGCTGCGGTGGAGGCGACCTGGAGGAAGTAGCCGTGCGTGGCCCGCAGTCCGGGGAGGAAGGAACGCGCGGTGGAGGCGCTGCCGACCAGGTTGACGTCGATGACGCGGCGCCAGGTCCCGGGGTCCGAGGTCTCGAAGGGGCCGCCTTCGGCGACGCCCGCGTTGGCGATGACCACCGAGGGAGCACCGAGGTGCCGGCTCACGTCCTCGGCGGCCCGGTCCATGGCGGCGTCGTCGGTGACGTCGACCTCGACGACGTGACCGGTGGTGGGGAGGGTCTCCGCCACCGCCTCCAGGGTGGCTGCCTCCCGGCCGAGCAGCGCCACCCGCATCCCCCGGTCGGCGAGTCGGTGGGCCAGGCCGGCGCCCAGACCGCGTGCCGCCCCGGTCACGACCGCGGTCCGTCCCTGCAGTTCCCACGAGCGGGTCATGGCAACCTCCGTTGTGGTGGGGGGCGTCGCCGCGGAGCGGCCCGCCGTCCCTCTCCCCGTGATCAGTCCTGGTCGGCTTCGGCGGTGCCGGTGAGCGCCCGGTACGGGGCGTGCCCGGCTCCGGGCAGGACGGCCGGGGCCGCCTCCGGCGTGGTGCCGACAGCGGCCCGGCGTCGGGCACGGGCCTCCCGGGCGGCTTCACGCGGGTGTCGCCGTTGCCAGTAGGGGTTGTCGTGGGACAGCTTGCTCGACACCCGTCCGTACATGCCGAAGGTGACGATGAGGAGCCCCATGACGAAGCTGAACATCACGTTGGTCATGCCGAAGTCGAGGAAGTTCGCCGGCCGGTCCAGCACGAACAGGTGGTAGAAGCCGCTCAGGAGGAACAGGCCCCCGACGGTCATGTTCAGGGTGGAGGCGAAGTTCCCTCCCTTGGCCGCGCCCGCGAGCAGGGTGAGGCCCACGACGAGCGAGATCACGCTCAGCGTGGTGTTGGTCGTCATGCCCGCGATCCGCTCCCCCGAGGTGTCGAAGGGGCTGAGGGCGTCCGCGAAGCCCAAACAGCCGAAGACCAGCAGGATGCAGCCGCACAGGGCGGCTCCCAACCGGTAGACCGTGGCGAGGTGGTGATCGACGGGCAGTTCGTCCTTGAGCTTCACCGTCGCCCTCCTGTCCGTCCGTGTGCCGGGGACCGCTCGCCGTCGGCGGGCCTCCCCCTCGTCGTCCTCGTCTGGATCATGGGGACCTCCTCGACCGGAACACCTGTTCGCCCTGGACCGCTTCGCGGCTTTATAGGCTTTTCTGGCGGGGTCGGGATCCGGATGCGGGAGGGAGCGATCGGAGGTTCCTTTCGCCCGGTCGGCCCCGTCCCGGGCGACGTCCTCCGAGGCGGGGGGTACGGTCCGGCCGGAGCCCGCCCCGTTACCTTTTCCGTGGCCCTGAAATGGGGCTCCTGGCCTCCGGGCCCGGCATGACTGTTGCCCCCTGTCGAAGGCATGACCTGGGGGGTG